>NZ_PPRF01000162.1 GCF_002902145.1 Staphylococcus rostri
AGATGTGTATAAGAGACAGGTTTAACTACTTCTAATAATATATTTTCAGTGACAGAAGTAGTGACTGGATCGAAACCAGTCAAGGGTTCATCTAATAATAACAAAGGTGGCGCTTCTAGTAATCCACATAAAAGAGAAAGTTTATTTTTGGTTCCAAAAGATAAAGAATTAATTAATGAATCGTAGTAGGGAGATAAAGACATTTCTTCAACATATTTAGATATAGAAAGACTGTCTGTTTTTAAGATATTAGAAATGTAGCCTATGAATTCACGTACTGTTAAAAAAGGATACATATATAAGTCTGTTGGTATAAATAAATTAGATTCATATCTTTGTATACTTTTGTTGTTTTTGTCTAATTCTCCATTGAGTAACTTTAATAATGTTGTTTTACCAGAACCATTTTTACCTAATAAACCAATTATTTCACCAGGAAAAACTGTAAAACTTAAACCATCAAAAATCGTAACTTTTTCGTAGCTGAAAAATAAATTCTCTACCTTTAATAAACTTTTAGTCAAAATAACTCCTCCTTTTATTAGTTATTGTTATAAGAAATGTTGACAATATAATTAATAAGAATAACAGAGAAATAATAGTATAAAGGTTAATAGATAGATTGTCTAATCTACCAGTTATAGTCATAAGGTAATAAAACATAATAATAGAAAACAATAAAGAAAAGATAAAACCATTTACAATAAAAGACAAAATATTACTCTTAGCTGAAGTTCCTATTTCTTCCATTGACTCCCAATCAAACTTTGGAAATACAGCATATGGTAAATGATAAGATAAATTTAAAATTATTGTTATTAAATTGACTATTAAGAAAACCAGAAATAAATTATACCAAGAATTAACATAAAATATTAAAGCATAAAGAAATAAAAACAAATTAATTGCTAGACTTATAAAGATTGAACTTAAAATTTTTGACATTACAATTTTACGGTAGAAATATAATGGGAACAATGATATTAAATTACCTTCGCTTTCTATATTAATCACCTTTTCTAAAGTAAATAGTACTGATACTGTATTAAAGAAAATATATAAGGGAAAAGCTAAATTG
>NZ_PPRF01000163.1 GCF_002902145.1 Staphylococcus rostri
AGAGAAAAATTATTATTGGGTATTTTATTATCACAACATAACTCTTCATTTTTTACATACTATACACGATTTAATGTATATCTTGATAAGAGAATTAACCCGTTCTTATGAAGTTAAATTAGAATTAGGTTTTAAAAGAGAATTAGTAGGCAAATTAAAGGCTTCTGACAATGAAACTTTTAAAAAATTAGGAAATATACTTAATAAAAACAGTCCTATTCGTACCGTAAAGTATAGAGATGAATATACTCATAACATAACTCCATACCTGTCTCTTATACACATCT
>NZ_PPRF01000164.1 GCF_002902145.1 Staphylococcus rostri
ACTAGCGATAATTTTAGTTTCAAGCTTTCGCTATTCACTCGGTTTTTGCTTGGTAAAATCATTTATACTTACTTATCTAGTTTTCAATGTACAAACGAATTTGAATCGAAGATTCTCAATCCAAATCTTATATTAAACTGAATCCTCAAATATGAGCATTCAAAACTGAATACAATATGTCACGTTAATCCGCTTATCACCTAAAGGTGATATTCCGTTATTATCCTTAGAA
>NZ_PPRF01000165.1 GCF_002902145.1 Staphylococcus rostri
GATGTATATGGCTTTTTCAATGATACAAAATATTTCTCAAGAGAATATAATTAATGATAATGAATTTTATAGAGTTAATAATGTTGTCATTCAATTACATGACAAAGTTGATGAAATCCTAAGCGAAAATAGTAATCATGAAACTTATGAAGTAATGAATGCTTTAAACAATAATTTTATTGAAAATTCTGTCAACTTTAACGACGAGGTATTCCATTCCGTTTTTGTTAATTTTAATAAAAACAGAGAGCTTATCCAACAAGAGCTTTATAACGAAAAATTAGATATAGAAAATTTGAATAAGGTATTTAAGATTAGAGAAAAAATGGGGAAAAGAATATTAAAGAACTTAGATATATCTAATATAGAGAATGCAATTAATTTTAATAACAATGTTTATATAG
>NZ_PPRF01000166.1 GCF_002902145.1 Staphylococcus rostri
AATCAATAATTATTTCATCACATAGATTAGATATAATAAAAAATATTTGTAATCGTATAATTATTTTAAAAGACAATAATATAATTCTCGATAAATATACAAAAGATTTGAACAATCTTGACACTGAAACGATTAATTCATATTTGAAAGGTGATTAGCTTGAATAATAAAATATTTGGAATTTTCCTGTGTATTTCTTTTCTTGTATTTAGCACTTCTTTAATATTTGGGGTTTTATTGTCACAATCTTCTAGTAAAACTGTAGATTATGATCTGAATTTCTTGAATATTTTCATGAGAAATTTGTTAGTTTGTATATTATTAATAATGGGTTTTTTTTCTTTAGGAATTATTTCATTAACCTTATTATCTATAAACTCAAGTATATTTGGAGCTATATTTAAACAATA
>NZ_PPRF01000167.1 GCF_002902145.1 Staphylococcus rostri
ATATCATATAGTGTACCATATAGACAAGTGCTTAAATATATAATCATGAAGGGATAATTGACTTATGAATAAGAAGCTTGGATACCGTAGTGATATTGATAATAAATATATATTTTTAATATGCTTTTTAAATGCGATTATTACAACGTTCCTATCATATAAAATTATTGACTTAATAATTGTACTAAGTAATTTGAATCAAAACATCAAGTGGGCTATAATTTTGTTGTTTCTATTTATTTCTTTTTTAGCATCCTTTTTATCGCCTATTATAAACGGTTTATTATACGTACTCTTATGTAAATTATTAGATCGAAAAAGTATTATACACCAAAAAAACATTAAACTTTTTAAAATATATATTATTTCAACAATACCACTTATTTTAGATTCTTTCGCAAAAATTATTATAGCC
>NZ_PPRF01000018.1 GCF_002902145.1 Staphylococcus rostri
GTATATATGTTAAAAAAGCCGTTAAAATTCATTTTAGAGAATTTTAACGGCTTTTTCTTAGGGAATCTGAGTGCTTATGTCCCAGCCCCCTTTTTGCGCATATGATAAACGGGAAAAATATGCATTGGAAATAAATGCCTTTTCATAATATAGAGACTATGAAAAAGCGAATGGGTTATCGTGCATCTACAATACCGGTAATCGGTAGGTAATGTGCACAACCAAATGCGACAGCGATAATTGCAATCAGTAAGACGATTAACAATGGATCGCGATAGCTAAAAGGTACATGATAGTAATACGTTCGTTTACCATCATGGAAGCCTTTTTTCTCCATTGCCACAGCAAGGCGATGTGCCTTACGAATATTTTGACTGAGCAGTGGAATTAACAGGTGTTTGAGTCGTTGGATGCCGCCATAGTTTTTATTACTAATCATTTGATAGCGCATTTTAAGGGCATTGCGTAATTGGAAGACCGACTCAATCATCAATGGAATCATGCGAAATGCCGCCATAAAAGCGTACGCAATTTTCGGTTTGACTTTAAGATGTTGCATTAAACTATAAAAAATCATAATGACTTGTGACGTAAAGGCGATAGCAAGCCCGAAGTAACTCACGACCATCGTTCTTAATGACAAATGTAACCCGCGCACTAAACTTTCGACGCTAATGCTTACAAATGCAAATTCCAGTAAGACGTGTTGACCATCCCCATAGAAAATCATGAACAACGAAGAGGTAAGCGCAAAGAACGTTGCCATACCGACAAAGGTTGCGACGACTTGCCATTTCGTACCTGCAAAACATAATAAAAATACAAGCATTAAAGCAGCGAGATACAACATAAAATCAAAGTTATGAACAAAAATAATAAAGAAAAAGAGAGCGACACCGAGAAAGAGCTTCGTGACGATATTCACTTTATCCATAAATGTGTGACGTGTTTTCCAAGCTTCAATCATGTTGTAACACCTCGACTTCATGTAATGCACCATCAAAGATTTCAAAGCGTCTCGATGGATAGCGTTCAATTATGTGTGGATCATGTGTAATCATGACAATCGTTTGTCCTTGTGCGATACGTTCTTGGAATAGGCGAATGAGTTTGAATGTGTTATGGCTATCCAAGCCGAACGTCGGTTCATCTAATAAAATAATATCTGCATTCGTACTTAATGCCGTCGCAACGCTCAAACGTCTTTTTTGTCCCATTGAAAGCTCAAAAGGATGCTGTTTTGAAACGTGTGCAAGGTCTAATAACGCAAGCATTTCTTGTGTTTTTTCAGTCGCATGTTGTGGATCCATATATTCATAATTAACGAATATTTCATCGTACACACTATTTTGAATAAATTGTAGTTCTGGATTTTGATACACCAAGTACATATGGCTCGCAGCATCACGTACTTTTTTAAGTTTATGCTCATTCCATTTCATGTCACCATCATAAGGAATAAGCTGCATCATAGACTCAAATAATGTTGTTTTGCCCGTGCCATTATGACCAGTAAGTGTCAACCATTCACCAGGCTGTATGTCCAATTCCGAAACTTGATACAATTGCTTACGTCCACGCTTAACCGCACCGTCACGATAGTTAAAGTTAAATGAGCTATCCGTCTTAACAGGTTCATGATTCGGTGTAGGTGCAGCGTCCCACGCATTCGGATGCCAAACACCATATTCAGTTAACGTTTCTTCATAGTTCGCTAAAATCATACCAGGTGCACCTTGTTGAATAATCTGTCCATGTTGATCCATTAAAATAACACGGTCTACATAGTCCCAAACGTGTGCGACTTTATGTTCAACAATCAACACGGTCTGGTCCGCCCACAAGTCTTTTAACAAGTCCCATAAGTTTTGGGTTGCTTCAACATCTAACATTGCAGTTGGTTCATCTAAAAATAGCGTGTCAGCTTGCATTAATAACGTACCGGCAATTGCTAATTTTTGTTTCATACCACCACTCAACTGATTAATTGAATGTTTCGGATTGACGTCCAAGTTGACTTTTTTTAGTGCTTCAGCAATAAGGTCGTCCATTTCTTCACGTGGTACTTGTTGGTTTTCTAAAATAAAAGCTAATTCTTCATTGACTTGTGGCATACAAAATTGCGAGTCCGGATCTTGGAAAATCACACCTGCATTATGTGCCACTTCTAAGGCATCATATTTCATAGGTAAGTCAATTAAATCGGGAACAATCCCACTTAATACATTTAATAAGGTACTCTTACCAGATCCAGAGGGACCGAGTAAGAGTACTTTTTCTTTATCTTTAATTTCGATATCGAGACCATCGAAAATTTTATGCGTCGCACTTGGATATTTTAAGCGCAAATTTTTGGCTTTTAGCACGATTGACTCTCTCCTTATAGTGCGTCATAGTCGTCTTTAGAAGCAGGGCGGAACAACTTCGTCACACCCGTTTGATCCAAAGCTTTGACAAGGTAATACGGGAAAATACCTGCCAACACGGCACCACTAATAATGCGGAATGCGATCAGTAAGATTAAGTTCCACTGTGCGACTTCGCTTAAATAACCGTAGTACCAATCGATTGGTAAACTCACTACTGCAGCAGCAACACCTGCCATAACAGCAACCATAAATGCACGTGAGCGGTAGCGGAACAATGCAAAAATAACTTCACAAGCAAGACCTTGTAATAATGCGTAAATGATTGTCGGAATATCAAAGCGACCCATCATAATCGTTTCACCAGCACCCGCAGCAAATTCGGCAAGTAAAGCAATCCCCATTTTTGGAATGATGAGATAAGCAACGACGGCAGCAGCAAACCACATACCGTACATCAGTTGATCAAGTTGTAGACCTAAAGGCTCAATCGTTTTTGTAACGACCCACCATAAATTGTAAATTACTGCAAATATCACAGACACCAATACTGTTACAAGAATGTCTGATAATGTTAACCCTTTTTTCATTGTAAAGGACCTCCTAGTAGAATATAAAAAAACGCACATCCCGTTCGAGAGATGTGCGTAGTTATGTATGATTATAGAGAAGGACAACATAAACAACGCAAAAAAGCGTGCTCATCATTGCCGCATATCCTATTTATAAACATCGTACACTTTCCTCCGCTAGCATCATCTAGTTCAGGTTCAAAGGGTTTGAGGAAATTCCTCATCTCAGTTCTCACACCCCTAGTGCGTGCGTATTTAATTAACATACTCAAATGTACACGTCTTAAAATAAAAAGTCAAGAGACAGACGTCCCTTGACCTCGGTTAAAGCAGCTTAGTCTAATGTGCTTTGGATATCGTCTTTTGTTTTTTCGATACCGTCTTTCGCATCTTGTGCTTTATCTTTTAATGCTTCTTCTTTTTCTTTTGCTTGTTCTGCTGCTTTTTTTAAATCTTTTTCTGACATGCTTAAGCACTCCTTTATAATGTTTGATAGTCTTCTATATCCAATCTGTTTTGTGATTAAACATCATTTCTGAAAAAATATTTATATTTAGCTAAATTTTTGTTACGTTGAGGCATAGAAAGGGTAAGTGATAAAAGTCTCGATGGAAATTAATGCTGTTACAAATTTTATCGTACTAGAGACTGAATTTGGTCAATAATAAAGACAGCAGACAATTGTTCATATATAATAATTGTGAGGTGAGAGGATGTCCTTTTTTAATAAGTACACCGAAGTAATTTATTCTTATATTATAGGTGCGCTTTCTATACTACTGAGTATCGTAATTTTTGTTAACATTCCACTCATTCAACAACTGAAAGCTGGCAAGCACCATGTCCCACGCATTGATAACATTTGGGACTTTATTATGGCGTTTTTCAATGAAATCATTCGCGTCATGAGCAAGTATATCGGTGATTTTCCACTCGTCAGTGGCTTAATCATTTTAGCATTCGGTATACTGTTGATTGTTATTGCGAGAGTGTTAACGAATACAACACGCTTTGACTATGATATTTCCATCTTCTTTTTATTAATTGGAATTATCTTCTTCGTGTTGACACTAATCTTCATGTCTCAAGTATATGGTATTTTAGCGTTTATTTTCGTGGTGCCATTTTTGATTCATATCGGTTATATCACGTTTAAAGATGAACTGAACCCATTACATCGAAAGCAACACTATTTATGGTTGATTTTCAGCTATGGCATCAGTTATACATTCACGCAACTCGCGCTCTATGCACGTTTGGAAGGACGCGAAGTAGCACCTATTGATGTATTGAGTATTAACTCATTCTTTGTCGTGTTATGGCTTATCGGTCAAATGGCAATTTGGAACTTTTTATTTTTACGCCGCTCATTACCTGTTTTTCATGAAGATCTTGATGAAGAAACAAGTCAGTACATGCGTAGTAAGAAGTATCAATTCGATGATCAATCCAAAGTACACTTCAAAGATATTCAAAGTCGTACAACAGAGTTCACACATGATATTACACATCGTACGCGTCGTAGCATAAATATTGAAAAAATCCGTGCGAAACGTGATTATATTAAAGAACATTGGTTTGGCTGGGCGAAGTTAGAGGAAGAGGATATTCCGTCTTTCTTACGTCGTCGTCCAAAATGGTTTAAACGTTCTTATGTGAATATTGCTTGTGGTGTCATCTTGTTATTCTTTATTTTGTTAGAATTTAATAACCGTAACGCATTATTTGCTTCAGGTGACTGGCAGTTGTCACAAACACAATATGTATATGAGTGGATTAGTTTGCTATTGTTACTTTTCATCGCCATTGCGTATATCTTTACATCGATTACGTTTATGTTGAAAGGAAAGCACTATTACTTACAATTGTTTATGATTAGCATTCTATTCTTCAAATTATTAACAGAGTACGTCGTAATTCTATTCCATGGATTACTATTATCTATTTTTATCACACCAATCTTAGTGCTCATGTTAATACCAGCAATCATTGCATTCGTGTTGCAATTACGCCAACCAGTAGTCAAAGAGTAATGTCGTTTAAGAGTGGGAGCATCGTCTCTCACTCTTTTTAGTTGTTCAACTTTTGTGCTGGAAAATAAAACACAATGGATGATAGAAAACATGAGATTCTATTACTACTGGCATGTTAAGATATAAAGTAATGAAGAAAGAAAGGCTGATACAATGAAAACAGCAATTTTAAATAAAGGCAAAGAAACGAAATATATCAATGGGTATCCGTTGATTGAAGAAGAGGATATATATCAACAAGGTGCGCTAGAAAGTGGCGATTTGTTCCACTTGAAAACGGCACAGGGAGACTATATCGCAACAGGGTATGTCGGTTTTCAACATAAAGGACTTGGCTGGGTATTAACGTATGATGAAGCGGCAGTCATTGACCAAGCATTTTTTGAAAATGTATTTGAGCTCGCACGTCAAGAACGTGATTATTACTATCGTATTGATGGGACGAACGCGTTTCGTCTATTTAATGGTGAAGGAGATGGCGTGGGTGGCTTAACCATTGATTATTATAACGGTCATTTGTTAATTCAATGGTATTCACGCGGAATTTATGCATTTCGTGATGACATTATTGCGGCGATAACAACAGTGTTTGACTATACATCCATTTATGAAAAAACGCGCTTCAAAGATTCAAATATTGAAGGCGGCTTCGTAATGGGTGATGCACCTGAATTCCCAATCGTAATAGAAGAAAACTTTACGTTCTACAACGTGCATTTAGATGATGGTCCAATGACAGGCATTTTCTTAGACCAAAAAGAAGTGCGTAAAAAGATTCGTGACTATTACAGTGCGGAACGTCGTGTATTGAACTTATTCAGTTATACTGGGGCTTTTTCAGTTATTGCAGCGAGTGAAGCGACACAAACAACGAGTGTTGACTTAGCGAATCGTTCACGTCCGATGACGGAAGAGAACTTTGGCTTAAACGGTATTGATCCTAAAACACAAGCGCTCTATGTGATGGATACGTTTGATTACTATAAATATGCTGAGCGTCATGGCTTAACATACGACACGATTGTGATTGATCCGCCAAGTTTTGCGCGTAATAAAAAGAAAACATTCTCAGTAACGAAAGACTATGACAAACTGATTAAAGGCGCATTGCCATTGTTGAATCGTAAAGGGACACTCGTATTAAGTACGAATCATAGTATGTACCCGCTCAAGTCATTTAAAAATATGATTAAACGCACAATGACTGAATTAGGGGTTTCTTACCGTATTGATGAAGTAATGGGCTTACCGAAAGACTTTAAAACACATACACAGTACAAGCCTTCAAAATATTTAAAAGTCGTTTTTGTCACATTGATGGATTAACTATCTGACAAAAGGGTATAAGGTAGAGTCTTATTTGTGAAAGGTGGATGAAAAATGAAAATTTCAAATAAAATTACAGAACTCGTTGGTAATAAAGTATTAAATATTGAAAAGATAACGAATAAAAGTGTGTTGCCACAAAACAATGAAGAAGTTGCAGCACGTCGTCAACAAGCAGAAAGTATCGTTAAAAAGAAAGCGTTACTGTCATCTGGTGCGACAATTGTACCGATTCCAGGTTTTGACTTTGGCGTGGATATGAAGTTGATGAAAGATGTTATTGAAGATATTAATAAAGTGTACGGTTTAGATCATAAACAAGTGAATAAAATGAGCGACGATATGCGAAACCGTATCGTCATGGCTGCAGGTATTCAAGGGACACAACTGATTGGTAAAAAAGTATCAAGTGGCTTGTTAAAGGTTTTTGTGCGTGACGTGGCAAAACGTACGGCAGCCAAACAGACACGCTGGTTCCCAATCGTTGGACAAGCTGTATCTGCATCACTCAGTTACTACTTTATGACGAAAGTCGGCAAAGAACACATCCAAAAATGTGAGAATGTTGTCAAGTCACTCATATAATTTTTTCGATAATTTGTAAAAAAAGCGAAAAGTAGCTATTTGATAATGGTTTCACAATTGAATTTGACCTATAATTTTGGTAATGTTAAGGCATGTAGCGAAGTTAACTAGCTTATGCTAAAAATAAAAATTATAGAAATAGAAGGAGTAAGATGTAAGATGGAACAACAATCATATGTAATTATTGACGAAACAGGTATTCACGCACGTCCAGCAACTATGTTGGTACAAACAGCTTCAAAATTCGAATCAGATGTACAATTAGAATACAACGCGAAAAAAGTAAACTTAAAATCAATCATGGGTGTTATGAGCTTAGGTGTTGGTAAAGACGCTGAAATTACAATCTACGCAGACGGTAGCGATGAGAAAGAAGCAATTCAAGCAATTACTGAAGTCTTATCTAAAGAAGGTTTAACAAAATAATGTCTGAATTGATTAAGGGTATTGCAGCATCAGATGGTGTTGCTATTGCCAAAGCGTATATGCTCGTAGAACCCGATTTAAGTTACAGTCATACGACAACAGAAGACCCAGCAGGTGAAGTTCAAAAGTTCAATGATGCTTTGAACAATGCGAAGGTCGAATTAACAAAAATCAGAAATAATGCTGAAGAACAATTGGGGCCTGATAAAGCAGCTATTTTTGATGCGCATTTACTTGTACTTGATGATCCTGAATTAATCAATCCGATTGAAAGCATGATCAAAGACGACAGTGCAAGTGCGCCACATGCATTAACAGAAGTAACACAAAACTTCATTACAATTTTTGAATCAATGGATAATGAGTACATGAAAGAACGTGCGGCAGATATTCGCGACGTTTCTAAACGTGTGCTTGCACATATTTTAGGTGTTGAGTTACCAAACCCAAGTATCGTTGATGAGAGTGTTATTATCGTTGCGCACGATTTAACACCATCAGATACAGCACAATTGAACAAACAATACGTTCAAGGTTTCGTAACGAACATCGGTGGACGTACATCACACTCTGCAATTATGAGCCGTTCATTAGAGATTCCAGCCGTAGTAGGTACTAAAGCTGTGACGAAATCTGTTCAAAACGGCGATATGATTATTGTCGATGGTTTGACTGGTGATGTAATCATCAATCCGTCACAAGATGAAGTACGTGCATATCAACAAAAACGCGATATGTTCTTTGAAGATCGTGAAGCTTTAAAACAATTACGTGATGAAGCGACAACGACAATCGATGGCAAACATGTTGAACTTGCTGCAAACATTGGTACACCGAATGATTTAGAAGGTGTTAAAAACAATGGTGCAGAAGGAATCGGTCTCTACCGTACAGAATTCTTGTACATGGGTCGCGATAACATGCCATCAGAAGATGAACAATTCGAAGCATACAAAAAGGTATTAGAAGAAATGGATGGCAAGCGTGTCGTAGTTCGTACGCTTGATATCGGTGGAGATAAGGAGTTACCATACTTAAATCTTCCTGAAGAAATGAACCCATTCTTAGGATACCGTGCAATTCGTTTATGCTTAGACCAACCTGATATTTTCCGTCCACAATTGCGCGCATTATTACGTGCATCTGTATACGGTAAGTTAAATATCATGTTCCCAATGGTTGCAACGGTTCAAGAGTTCCGTGATGCCAAAGCATTATTACTTGAAGAAAAAGAAAACTTGAAGAGCGAAGGCGTGGAAGTAAGTGATGATATAGAATTAGGTATCATGGTGGAAATCCCATCAACTGCAGCATTAGCTGACGTATTCGCGAAAGAAGTGGACTTCTTCAGTATCGGTACAAACGACTTAATCCAGTACACAATGGCTGCTGACCGTATGTCTGAGCGTGTGTCATATCTTTACCAACCTTATAACCCATCAATCTTACGTTTAGTGAAACAAGTCATTGACGCGTCTCACGCAGAAGGTAAATGGACAGGCATGTGTGGAGAAATGGCCGGCGACGAAACGGCAATTCCATTATTACTTGGATTAGGCTTAGATGAATTCTCAATGAGTGCGACATCTATCTTGAAAGCACGTCGTCAAATCAAAGGATTAAGCACAACTGAAATGACTCAGTTAGCTGATCGTGCGATGAACTGTGCGACTGTTGATGAAGTCGTAACACTCGTTAAAGATGCAACTTCAAAAACTTTATAATAAAGTATAAAAAACCTGAGACATTGCGCCTCAGGTTTTTTGATGGGAAAAAGGCGGCTAATGCCTTTAATAAAGCTTATACACCTTTGGTAAAAGAATTAAAACCTATGTTGCAATGGAGTGAGGTACCTGCTAATGCAGTAAGGGATGCTGATATTAGAGCAGGACGAAATGCAGGTTTAACAGAATCTCAAGCACATAATTTAGGAGTTGCTTTAAAAGAAGCTATTTCCTGGTTATTTTAATATGTTAGAAAGTGTGGTTTTATGTTAAAAGAAAAAGAGAGCTTTAGATTGCTTTATCAAGCGATCAAAGAACTATCAATCAAAATGGGTGATAATCAATTAGAAACCAATTCGGTTAGTTTGTTGCTATTGGATTTTGACTTTGAACATGAAGTATTTGATAAAATATATTTAGCTTTTTTAAAGTATTTAGATCAAGTAAGTCTAGATAATATAAGCCATGTTGAATTGTTAGATTTGATAGATGACTCACTCCCAAAAGAACGAGAACTCAGTAAATTTGTAAAAAATAAAATCATTATTGGGTTTGCTAATAATTATTTTCCTGAATTGCAAGTATTAGCAGAAAATATA
Source organism: Staphylococcus rostri (assembly GCF_002902145.1). Taxonomy (GTDB): domain Bacteria; phylum Bacillota; class Bacilli; order Staphylococcales; family Staphylococcaceae; genus Staphylococcus; species Staphylococcus rostri. The sequence goes on from NZ_PPRF01000018.1 coordinate 9,632, forward strand.
AAAGCAGAAATGGGAACTTTACTAAGTGAGTGATTATAAAAATACGATGAACTGTGCGACTGTTGATGAAGTCGTAACACTCGTTAAAGATGCAACTTTAAAAACTTTATAATAAAGTATAAAAAACCTGAGACATTGCGCCTCAGGTTTTTTGTTATAAACCAAGTGTTTGATTGAGCTTATCCATATCTACTTGATACATCGGTTCATCATCTAACAAGATAAATGGTGTCGCAAATGCATCACGGGCAATCATTTCATTACGGTATGTCGCATTGGCGATATTACGTTCTTCAAAGTCAACGTCATGTTCTGTTAGATAGTTTTTAACGAATGTACAAGGAGGACAGTCGTTTTGTGTATAGATGATTACTTGTGTCATAAGATGCCTCATTTCATAATCAATAATGATGTTAATTTAACACAACTGCCAAAATAGCGTCAATATGCTTGCTTAAACAGCATATATCTATTTGACAAGACCGCACGCAAGGTGGAAAATAAGAATGTTCTATAAGACCGCGCGATGGTATGGAGTGGGGCATCGAATTTTTAAAAATTGACATGCCGTTTCACTCAAAAATAAGCGCAAATTATTGTGGAGGTTCAATCATGGATAAGGAATATGTAGTCATCGGTTTAGGACGATTTGGTGGAAGTATTGTACGTGAACTGAATGCCTTGGATATGGACGTCATGGCGATTGATAAGGATGAACATCGTGTAGATGAGTATAGTGATATTGCCACACATGCAGTTGTTGCAGATACAACAGATGAGGCAGTTATGAAAAGTCTCGGGATTCGTAACTTTGATCACGTCATCGTTTCAATCGGTGAAAACATCCAAGCGAGTACATTAACAACGCTTATTTTAAAAGAGTTAGGTGTTAAAAAAGTAACAGCTAAAGCGCAAAATGATTATCACGCAAAAATACTTAACAAAATTGGTGCGGATACAGTCGTACATCCAGAACGCGATATGGGGCGTCGTATTGCCCATAACGTAGCAAGCGCAACAGTATTAGACTATTTAGAGCTTTCGGATGAGCATTCAATTGTCGAAATGAAAGCAACGGAAGCTATGGCGGGTAAGACATTGATTGATTTAGATATTCGTGCGCAATTTGGAATTAACATTATTGCGATTAAACGTCGTAAAGAAATCATCGTGTCACCAGACCCAGATATGGCTTTGGAATTTGATGATATTTTAATTATGATAGGTCATGACAATGACTTAACACGATATGAAAAGAAAATCGCACACTAAACTAAAAAGCAGACTAGAGACACATGTGTTTCTAGTCTGCTTTTTGATAAATATGTGCAATGCGCTCTATTTGTGCACGTAAGTCAAAGTCATCAAAGTTTAGTTCTTTTTCTAAAGCGTATGATAATGCATCATCTAACGCTTGAAGGGCAGCAATTTGCTTTTGAAGTTCTTTCTGTTTTCGTGTTATGGTGTCATGAATAAAAGGCTCAGAATATCCTTTCTTTCCAGTCAAATTTAGAATATGTTTGATTTCGTCTAATGAAAAGTGAAAATCAGTGAGCAGTTTAATAAATTGAAGTAAGAAAACTGTTTCTGAATCATAATCACGATAATTATTAGCACATCGTTTAGGGGCTGGAATGAGCCCTATTTTTTCATAGTAACGAATGGTTGAGATTGGCGTATTGGAGATATGCGCGATTTTTTTACTGTTCATCGTTGTTCTCCTTGACTATAAAGTATGGTTTACAGTTTATAATAAAGTATATCAAGTATCGAGAGGTCATGACAATGAACAAAAAGAGACAACAACAAACGATTGTATTAACAATATCAACATTAGGATTGATGAAGTATCGTCGCAATATATTAGGACGTTCACTCAGAAGTACAATAGTTGAAAAGCTCATCTTAATGGGCGGTGCCAAAAAACGTTTTGGACCACAAACGGACGCTGAATTTGCACAGTTAATGGCAGAAGTTCAAGCTAAAAGTGATGTAGCATATCCAAATCCTGAGAAATGGGTGAAAATGCCAGTTACTGAAGTATATTATGATGGCATGCAAACATTTATTTGGAATGATCAACATAGTGCTAACCAGAAAGTCATTCTTTATTTACATGGTGGGGCTTATATCAATCAACCGACAAGTTATCATTTCAAAAGCGTTGCAGCAATGGCTAAACAATTAAATGCGAAAGTCGTATTGCCAATTTATCCTAAGGCACCACGCTATCAATGGACAGACACATATCCAAAAGTTGAGATGATATATAAAGAATTGATTGAAATAACAGAACAAAGCAATATTACGGTGATGGGAGATTCTGCTGGTGGAGGCCTCGCGTTAGGTATGGCGATGTATATCCGTGATCATCAGTTACCGCAACCTAAAGATATTGTTGTGCTTTCGCCATGGGTAGATGTTCATACAAATCACCCTAACATATATAAGTATGAGCCGGTTGATCCTATGTTATCTAGCGGTGTCGTTGATAAAATAGGTGAGCGTTGGGCTGGTAATGAGCAAGCAATGGATCATCCTTATGTGAGTCCGATTTTTGGTAATTTTGAGGGATTAGGCAAGATATCTATTTTTGTAGGAACACGTGAAATTTTATATCCAGATAATGAAAAACTACATGAGCTACTCATTAGTAAAGGTATACAACATAATTATACTGTTGCTGCCAAAATGAATCATGTTTATCCGTTGTACCCAATTCCTGAAGCAAAAGAGGCACAACAAGCAATTGTAGATATCATTAGAGAATAAGTAAAGAGGTCATGTCCCCACAATAGGGCGCATGACCTCTTTCATATATTATTTTGTTTCATTGACTTTCATAATGACTGGTAAAATCATTGGTTTACGCGCTGTTTGTTCATATAAATATGGTTGCAACGTTTCAATGATTGAAGACTTCACTTGATGCCATTGAATTTGCGGTTGACTATTCAACTTCTGAATGACTTCTTGTTTAATCTTCTTCTGAGCGTCATAAATCAATTGACCTGATTCACGCATATACACAAAACCACGTGAAATAATGTCTGGACCAGATAATAGTTTGTTCGTATTGAAGTCGATGCTGACAACAACAATCACTAAACCTTCTTCAGAGAGTAGCTTACGATCACGAATCACGACATTACCAATATCGCCAATACCGCTGCCATCCACAAGGACATTGCCTGATGGAATACGTCCAGCAGTGCGTGCCGAATCACGTGTTAACGCAAGAACATCACCGATATCATGGATAAAGACGTTTTCTTCTTTGACACCACAATCAACACCTGTTTGACCGTGAGCAACGAGCATACGATATTCACCATGGATTGGTAAGAAGAATTTTGGTCGAATTAAACGCAACATTAACTGTTGGTCGCCTTGTGAACCGTGTCCAGATGTATGGATGTTTGAAATCTTACTGTGAATGACTTCAGCACCCGCTTGATACAATGCGTTAATAGTGCGGTTAATACTTTTCGTGTTACCTGGGATAGGTGATGAACTAAATACAACCGTATCTTCAGGAATAATTTTAATTTGTTTGTGCGTACCATTTGCGATGCGTGAAAGTGCCGCCATTGGTTCACCTTGCGAGCCTGTACATAAAATTAACAATTCATGTTTTGGAATGCTGTTAATCTTGCTTGGCTCTACAAATGTTTCAGGTGGTGCTTTAATATAACCGAGTTCCGTACCAATTTTGATGTTGTTCTCCATTGAACGACCAAATGTGACAATCTTACGGTTATATTTTACAGCTGCTTCAACAGCTTGTTGCACACGGTAAATGTTCGATGCAAACGTCGCAAAGATAATACGTCCTGTACAGTTACGGAAGATTTTATCGACGTTCTGTCCAACTTCACGTTCACTTAATGTAAAGTCAGGTACGAGTGCGTTTGTAGAATCTGATAGTAAACAAAGGACACCTTCATCACCGAGTTGTGCCATTCGTGCCATATTAGCTGGTGCACCGACTGGCGTGAAATCAAACTTAAAGTCACCCGTGTGCACGATTTTACCTTCAGGCGTATCAACGACAACACCATATGCTTCAGGAATACTGTGCGTTGTTAAATAAAAGCTCACTTTGAAATGCTTTGATTCAATCACGCTATCTTCGTTGATTTCATTCAGTGACGCAGTGCGTAATAATTTGTGCTCTTCTAACTTGTTACGAATAAGTCCAAGTGCTAGTGGACCACTGTAGATTGGAACGTTAATCTTTTTTAACAGGTAGGGCACACCACCGATATGGTCTTCGTGACCATGCGTGATAACGAGTCCCACAATTTTATCTTGGTTTTGTTCAAGATACGTATAATCCGGAATGACATAGTCGATACCGAGTAGATTATCGTCTGGGAACTTAATACCTGCATCAATAATTAGGATTTCGTCCTGATATTCGACGGCGTAAGTGTTTTTACCGACTTCACCTAAACCGCCAAGCGCGTATACGCCAACCTCATTTTTTTGAAGTTGCTTCATTAGTCTGCGCGCTCCACGTTAAAGTGTTCAGACTGTTGTTCATATTCTAAATGTGCGCCCTCTAATTTAGTTATGAATTCGATGTTATAGTTACGTTCTTTCAAGAAACGACGAACTTGTTCTTCTGTTTGTGCTTCAACATAAGTAGATTGCGTGTTTTCACGAACGATCACTTCATCACGATTATGTTGATAAAATACTTTAAAAATTGCCATTAATAAATGCCTCCTAAATAAAAATCCTTGTTTATATTTGTGACAACGCGCTGCACTGCGACTCAATCATAGTTATCTTAATAGAAGTATAAATAAAAATATGAATCGAATGAATGTCAAACGGCTGTTCAACAGAATTCAATTCATCTCCTGATATCATACAGTTATGGCATGTTGTCGATATTTCAATTCCGTACTTGATGTTCGAGTTAGATAAAAGCATATAGATTTGCGGAAAACAGAATGCGCAACAAAATTACATCTTAATCTTGCTGAAATTATGTGAATTCTGTCGGGAATCCGGCTTCTTGAACATGGTTAAGCAGTTCTCAAAATCTCAATTAAACCTGTCAAATCTCGAACCCAGTTAGGTTTATTTTACATGAATTTAAACAATAAATAAAGCGGAATGTTATAAATAGAAAGCGATAGGGCAAGAATTATCAATATTATAGTAGGGAATGTCTGAAAAGAACTTAAAACACTGCATAAAATGAACTTGGAAATATAGAAAAATATGCTTAACAACAAGAATAAAGCGGGAAAAATTGATGGAATAACGGGACACGCGTGCCTAATCAAAAAATACCACCAGAGCTAACGATCTCTGATGGTATAGATAATCAATAATGGTATTACACTTCAATGGCACCATTTTTAGGAGTAAGTGGATTTTCTTTGTCGATATGATCGTAAAACATCACGCCATTCAAATGGTCCAATTCATGTTGGAAGACAATGGCAGGGTAGCCAGTTAGACGATAACTCACTTCATTACCGTCAATATCAAATCCTTTAATTGTCACACGATGATGACGGTGTACTAATCCTGGTACATCTTCATCAACGCTTAGGCAACCTTCACCAGTTGGCAAGTAGGCATCTTGTACACTGTGGCTGACGATTTTAGGATTGATAATACCGAGGTCATAAGATTTGCCGTTACCATCATCCGGGAGATAAACAGCAAACATACGTTTTGACACATTGATTTGAGGTGCGGCAATACCAACACCACTTCTTAGTTGATACTTCTCAGCCATTTCAGGGTCTTGACTATCACGTAAAAATTGTTGCATATCTAATAATGTTTGTCGTTCTTCATCAGTGAGTGGGAATGTCAACGCTTCAGCTTTTTGACGAAGTGTTGGATGCCCGTCACGTATAATATCTTTCATTGTTAACATATTGACACCTTCCTTATGTATCAATATATCAAAAAAAGTTAGAATGGAATAGGAATATTACTTAAGAAAGAGACACAGTATACGCGTGCACTGGAAATTCAATAATCGGTGTTCAAAAAGCAGTACTATCGACAAAACTTGAGGGCACTATAAAAAGTTCAAACCTTAGTCAAAATTTTATTGCAGTGTCCCGCTAACAACATTGTTCGATTCGTGGAAACCATAACCACTTTTGTCTTAACCTTGTGTGCAACAGATTATCGTTTGATTTATCTCACCGTTTTCACTAAAATGACCAGTGACAATGAAGGAGGCTAAAAAGCTTATGAAAATGAAAAAAACATTAGGTCTTGCATTAGCAGCAACTGTTCTACTTGCAGGGTGTAACAAAGACGGCGAACAATTTGAAAAGTACAATGACGGATTAACGAAACTTCAAAAAGCAGAAGCGCCAATCCAACAAGTAAATAAAGAAATGAACAATCTTGAGAAAGAAAAAGAGAAAATCTCTAAAGAAGTCAGTGGTAAAGATATTTCAACTGTACAAGATAAAGTGAAGTTATTTCTTGATAATGCAGCAAAGCGTGAAGCAGAACTGAAAAAAGAAGAAGATGCCATGATGAAATCTAAAAAAGCATTTGAAACACTTCAAAAATCAGCAGCAAAAGTAGAAGACAAAGAGGATAAAAAAGAATTAGATGAATTCAACAAAGCATTAGAAGACAAATATGCTAAACATGAAGCGTTTATCAGCGGTTATAAAGATGTCATTGCAAAAGAAAAAGATTTATTCAGCTATTTCCAAGATGCGTCAGGTAACCAAGAGGGTGTAGACGAAAAGTCAAAAGCACTACAAACTGCACAAAAAGAGATGAACAATAAAGTCAAAGCGTATTCTAAATCGATTCGTAAGGCACAAACTGAACGTGCTGATGTGGAACCAATTATCAATAGTTAGACTATAACAGTTGAAAACAGAGACTATAACAGTTTGTGTAACTGTAATGTTATCAACTATTACAGAACTTGAATCAAACCACTTAAAAATTACACAGTTGTGTGTTACAATTATTTAGGATGAAATATATATAAAAACGGGAAAGGTATGGTGAATTGCATGGCTGCTAAGTTAAAAGCCCAATTCGATGCAGAACAAGTATTGAAAGATACTGAATCGAAGTTTGAAATGGTTCAAATCTTAGATACAGATGGTAATGTAACTAATGAAGATTTGCTTCCAGATTTATCAGATGAAGAATTAGTTGAATTAATGAGAAGAATGGTTTGGACACGTATTTTAGACCAACGTTCAATTTCTTTAAACAGACAAGGACGTTTAGGTTTCTACGCGCCAACAGCAGGTCAAGAAGCATCACAACTTGCTTCACAATTTGCATTAGAAAAAGAAGACTTCATTCTTCCAGGTTACCGTGACGTACCACAATTAATCTGGCACGGTTTACCATTAACAAAAGCTTTCTTATTCTCACGTGGACACTTCGTAGGTAACCAAATGGACGATGTGAATGCATTGAGCCCACAAATCATTATCGGTGCACAATACATTCAAACAGCAGGTGTAGCATTTGGTCTTAAGAAACGTGGTAAAAAAGCTGTTGCAATTACTTACACTGGTGACGGTGGTTCTTCACAAGGTGACTTCTATGAAGGTATTAACTTCGCGTCAGCTTATAAAGTACCAGCAATCTTTGTAATCCAAAACAACAACTACGCGATTTCTACACCACGTTCAAAACAAACTGCTGCTGAAACATTAGCACAAAAAGCAGTTGCAGTAGGTATCCCTGGTATCCAAGTTGATGGTATGGATGCATTAGCTGTATACCAAGCTACTAAAGAAGCGCGTGATCGTGCTATCGCTGGTGAAGGTCCAACGTTAATCGAAACAATGACTTACCGTTATGGTCCTCATACTATGGCTGGTGACGACCCAACACGTTACAGAACTTCTGATGAAGATGCAGAATGGGAGAAAAAAGACCCACTTGTACGTTTCAGAAAGTTCTTAGAAAACAAAGGTTTATGGTCTGAAGAAAAAGAAAACGAAGTGATTGAACAAGCTAAAGAAGAAATCAAAGCTGCAATCAAAGAAGCAGACAACACTGCAAAACAAACAGTAACTTCATTAATGGAAATCATGTATGAAGATATGCCACAAAACCTTGCAGAACAATATGAAATTTACAAAGAGAAGGAGTCGAAGTAAGCCATGGCACAAATGACAATGGTTCAAGCGATTAACAATGCGCTAGCAACTGAACTTAAAAACGACGAAAACACTTTGATTTTTGGTGAAGACGTTGGTGTTAACGGTGGTGTATTCCGTGTAACTGAAGGTTTACAAAAAGAATTCGGTGAAGACCGAGTATTCGACACACCTTTAGCTGAATCTGGTATCGGTGGTTTAGCATTAGGTCTTACAACTCAAGGCTACCGTCCAATCATGGAAATCCAATTCTTAGGTTTCGTATATGAAGTATTTGACTCAGTAGCAGGTCAAATCGCACGTCACCGTTTCCGTACTGGTAACTCTAAAGCGGCACCTGTTACAATCCGTACGCCATTTGGTGGTGGGGTACACACACCAGAACTTCACGCGGACAACTTAGAAGGTATCCTTGCGCAATCTCCAGGTCTTAAAGTGGTTATCCCATCAGGCCCATACGATGCAAAAGGTTTATTAATCGAAAGTATCCGTAGCAACGACCCAGTTGCATACCTTGAGCACATGAAATTATACCGCTCATTCCGTGAAGAAGTACCGGAAGAAGAGTACACAATTGAAATCGGTAAAGCGAACGTTAAACGTGAAGGTACTGATTTAACAATTATCACTTACGGTGCAATGGTACAAGAAGCTATGAAAGCTGCTGAAGAACTTGAAAAAGACGGTCACTCAATCGAAGTAATCGACTTACGTACTGTTCAACCATTAGACATCGACACATTAGTAGCTTCTACAGAAAAAACTGGACGCGTTGTCGTTGTTCAAGAAGCTCAAAAACAAGCTGGTGTAGGCGCAAACGTTGTAGCTGAATTATCAGAACGTGCAATTCTTTCATTAGAAGCACCTATCGGACGTGTTGCAGCACCTGACACAATCTACCCATTCACTCAAGCTGAGAATGTTTGGTTACCAAATAAAAATGATATCATTGAAAAAGTAAAAGAAACATTAGAATTCTAATAACAGATTGATTGTTATGTGAGTTGTCTCTTTTGGAGCAATGATGTATTAAAAGTAAGCTCGCTTCGGAAAATCATTCAATGTTGTTGAGGGATTTACTCTTAGCGAGCTGCTTTTAAGATTTTTTATAGATAACGAAATGACACCTAAGATTCGACAGAGAAAAATATTGATTTAAATTAGGAGGAAACAACGTGGCATTTGAATTTAAATTACCAGATATTGGTGAAGGTATCCACGAAGGTGAAATTGTAAAATGGTTCATTAAAGCTGGAGACGCTATTGAAGAAGATGACATTCTATGTGAAGTACAAAACGACAAATCAGTTGTAGAAATTCCATCTCCTGTAACAGGAACAATTGAAGAAGTAGTTGTAGAAGAAGGTACTGTTGCTGTCGTTGGTGACACAATTGTAAAAATCGATGCACCTGATGCGGGCGATATTCAATTCAAAGGTGATCATGGCGACGACGCTAAAGAAGAAGAAGCACCAAAAGAAGAAGTTAAAGAAGAAGCACCTGCTGCAGCCCCTCAAGCAGATGTAGAAGTTGACGAAAACCGTATCATCAAAGCGATGCCATCAGTGCGTAAATATGCACGTGACAATAATGTGAACATTAAAGCTGTTAATGGTACAGGTAAAAATGGTAGAATTACAAAAGAGGACGTTGATGCATTCTTAAACGGTGGCGGTCAAGCAGCTGCTGCAACAGAAACAGTATCAGCTGAATCTACTGAAACAGCAGCACCAGCAGCGTCAGCGGCGCCAGCAGCTTCTGTTGAAGGTGAATTCCCTGAAACAACTGAAAAAATCCCTGCAATGCGTAAGGCGATTGCAAAAGCAATGGTTAACTCTAAACACACTGCGCCTCACGTAACATTAATGGATGAAATTGATGTTCAAGCATTATGGGATCACCGTAAAAAATTCAAAGAAATCGCTGCTGAGCAAGGTACGAAGCTTACATTCTTACCATACGTTGTAAAAGCATTAGTTTCTGCATTGAAAAAATACCCAGCGCTTAACACTTCATTCAATGAAGAAGCAGGCGAAGTGGTACACAAACATTACTGGAACATCGGTATTGCTGCAGACACAGAAAGAGGTCTTTTAGTACCTGTAGTAAAACACGCTGATCGTAAATCTATGTTCCAAATTTCAGATGAAATCAATGAACTTGCTGTTAAAGCACGTGATGGTAAATTAACATCTGATGAAATGAAAGGTGCAACATGTACTATTAGTAACATCGGTTCTGCAGGTGGCCAATGGTTCACACCAGTTATCAACCACCCAGAAGTTGCAATCTTAGGTATTGGTCGTATCGCTCAAAAACCTATCGTTAAAGATGGCGAAATTGTAGCAGCACCAGTATTATCATTATCATTAAGCTTTGACCACAGACAAATTGATGGTGCGACTGGTCAAAACGCTATGAACCATATCAAGCGTTTATTAAACAATCCAGAACTATTATTAATGGAGGGGTAAAATATGGTAGTCGGAGATTTTCCAATTGAAACAGATACTATTGTCGTAGGTGCAGGTCCAGGTGGATATGTTGCCGCAATTCGTGCAGCACAATTAGGACAAAAAGTAACAATCGTTGAGAAAGGTAGCCTAGGTGGTGTATGTCTTAACGTTGGTTGTATTCCATCAAAAGCACTTTTAAATGCAGCACACCGTTATGATCATGCTCAACACGGTGAAGAGTTAGGTATTACAGCTGAAAACGTAACTTTAGACTTTGGTAAAGTACAAGACTTCAAAGGTTCTGTTGTTAACAAATTAACAGGCGGTGTTGAAGCGTTACTTAAAGGTAACAAAGTTGAAATCGTTAAAGGTGAAGCTTACTTCGTTGATGGTAACAGCTTACGCGTTATGAATGAAACAAGTGCACAAACTTACAACTTCAAAAATGCAATCGTTGCAACTGGTTCACGTCCAATCGAAATTCCTAACTTCAAATTCGGTGGTCGCGTATTAGATTCAACAGGTGCTTTAAACTTACAAGAAGTACCTAAGAAATTAGTTGTTGTAGGTGGCGGTTACATCGGTTCTGAGTTAGGTACTGCATACGCTAACTTCGGTACAGAAGTAACAATTCTTGAAGGTGCAAAAGAAATCCTTGGTGGATTCGAAAAACAAATGGTTGCACCAGTTAAGAAAAAAATGAAAGCTAAAGGTATGACAATCGAAACTGAAGCTTTAGCAAAATCAGCTGAAGAAACTGATAACGGCGTAAAAGTAACTTATGAAGTTAAAGGCGAAGAAAAAACAATCGAAGCTGACTACGTATTAGTTACTGTAGGTCGTCGTCCAAATACGGATGAGTTAGGTTTAGAAGAAGCTGGCGTTAAACTTACAGATCGTGGCTTAGTTGAAGTAGACAAACAAGGTCGTTCTTCAGTAAGCAGTATCTTTGCAATTGGTGACATTGTTCCGGGTCTTCCATTAGCACATAAAGCAAGCTATGAAGCAAAAGTTGCTGCTGAAGCAATCGCAGGACAAAATGCTGAAGTTGATTACATCGGTATGCCTGCTGTATGTTTCACAGAACCTGAACTTGCTCAAGTGGGTTACACTGAAGCACAAGCAAAAGAAGAAGGTATTGCTTACAAAGCTTCTAAATTCCCTTACCAAGCAAACGGTCGTGCATTATCATTAAACGATACTGACGGATTCGTTAAGTTAATCACACTTAAAGAAGACGACACATTAATCGGTGCACAAGTTGTTGGTACAAGTGCTTCTGACGTTATCTCTGAATTAGGTCTTGCTATCGAAGCAGGCATGAATGCAGAAGATATCGCATTAACTGTTCACGCTCACCCAACTTTAGGTGAAATGAGCATGGAAGCTGCTGAAAAAGCAATCGGTTTACCAATCCACACAATGTAATAATATGTTTTGATATATCAAGAGACTGAGCCATCGTGCTTGGTCTCTTTTTCTCTTTTAACAAAACACAATAAAGGAGGTAACACTATGGAATACCATTATCCAATTGATGTCGACTGGTCGAATGAAGAAATGATCGATGTGATTCAATTTTTCAACGCAATTGAAGCGTACTATGAATCGTCGGTAGAGCGTGACACTTTGATGGAGAACTACCGTGCATTCAAACGTGTCGTGCCGGGTAAAGCAGACGAGAAAAACATCTTTGATGACTTCAAAAAAGCAAGTGGTTATGACAGTTATCAAGTGGTGAAAAAAGCGAAGAATACGCCGGATGCGAAAACTTTGAGCAATTTATAAAAAAGGTCAAAAAATGGTTGTAATTAGAGCTGTATTTTGTTATTTTTATTAAGCGTTAAACAAAATGTTTAGTAAAAGTAAACTTAATGCAGCTTTTTTATATGGAATGATAAGAACATGTGGGTGACAAAATGGAAATTGGTCAAAAGATAAAAAATTTAAGGCATCTAAAGAATTTGACGCAAGAAGAACTGGGTGAGCGTACAGACTTGTCTAAAGGATACATATCACAGTTGGAAAGTAACAAGACTTCCCCAAGCATGGAGACGTTTCTTAATATTTTGGAAGTCCTTGGCACAACACCACGTGATTTTTTTGAGCAACAACAAGTGACAAAGGTACACTATCCACGTGAGGAACAGTTGACGTATGATGAAAGTGATAAGGGGTATTTTTTACAGTGGCCAGTTAAAACTTCTAATGAGTTTGAAATGGAACCATTGTTGCTAACACTTCAACCTCATGCGGCATATAAACCATTTGAACCATCAATGTCTGATACATTTATTTATTGTTTAAATGGTGTTGTCACACTTACATTAGGTGACGAAGTGTTTGAGGCGAGACAAGGGGATGCACTTTATTTTAAAGCAACAAAAGAACACAGATTATCTAATAACGGCGATGTAGAAGCGCAAATATTAATTGTAGCAACATCATCTTATTTATAGGAGGAACGCATGTGGCACCTTTATTAACATTTGATCAGGTTACAAAAGCCTATGACGGTACAGTTATTCTAGACGGTATCGATATTGAAATAGAGTCAGGCTATTTTTATACAATTCTAGGGCCTTCTGGTTGTGGTAAGACGACGATACTGAAGCTGATTGCGGGCTTTGAAACAGCTGATGCTGGGGATATTGTCTACTTAGGTAATAGAATTAATGATTTACCTGCGAATAAGCGACAAGTAAATACAGTGTTCCAAGATTATGCGTTGTTTCCGCATCTGAATGTGTATGACAATGTTGCTTTCGGGTTAAAACTCAAAAAGCTCAGTAAGCAAAAGATTGATGACAAAGTAAAAGAAGCATTGAAGTTAGTTAAGTTAGAAGAGTATATTAACAGTCCGATTCAAGCGCTTAGTGGTGGTCAGAAACAACGTATTGCGATTGCACGTGCGATTGTGAATGAACCAGAGATTTTATTACTGGATGAGTCATTATCTGCGTTAGATCTTAAACTACGAACAGAAATGCAGTACGAGTTGCGTGAAATCCAATCGCGACTAGGTATTACGTTTATCTTTGTTACACATGATCAAGAAGAGGCGCTGGCACTGAGCGATTATATATTTGTCATGCGTAAAGGCAAGGTAGAACAGTTCGGTACGCCGCTTGATATTTATGACGAGCCTGTAAACCGTTATGTGGCTGACTTTATTGGCGAATCTAATATCGTTGAAGGAACGATGATTGAAGACTTTGTGGTGAATATATACGGGCAAGATTTCGATTGTGTGGACCAAGCGATTGCACCGAATACATTGGTAGATGTGGTGATTAGACCGGAAGATATTTCGCTCGTTCCAGCTGAAAAAGGGTTATTCCAAGCGACTGTGACGTCAACGTTATTCCGTGGCGTACATTATGAAATTATTTGCGAAGACCCTAAAGGTTACGAATGGACGATTCAATCGACAAAAAATGCAGAAATTGGATCACGCGTTGGTTTAGATTTTGAACCTGAAGCGATTCACATCATGGTACCAGGTGAGACGGAAGAAGAGTTTGATGCACGTATTGAAGGATATGGAGATGGTAACGATGAAACATCTTAATCGCTGGCTTGCCATTCCATATTGGCTATGGATGATTGGTTTTATTCTAATTCCAGTCGCATTGCTCGTTTATTTTTCATTTACTGATATGCAAGGACACTTCTCGTTAACGAACTATGAGCAGTTTTTAACATGGCGTTATATGCGTATGTTGTTGGAATCTATTATGTATGCGGCGATTATTACAATGATTTGCCTTTTATTTAGTTATCCTGCAGCATATTTTATTCGTCAGTCGCGTCACGGGGCAACGTGGTTGTTAGTGATGATTATTCCGACATGGATGAATCTACTACTCAAGACATATGCATTTATTGGGATTTTCAGTCATGATGGTATTATCAACCAATTTTTGAATGTGTTGCATATTCCATCCCAGACCATATTATTTACAGCGCCTGCGTTCGTGGCAGTAGCAGCATATATTTATTTGCCGTTTATGCTGTTACCTATCTATAACAGTATGAAAGATATTCCAGATCAAATGTTCTTTGCGGCACAAGATCTCGGTGCTGATACGCTGACAGTGGTACGTAAAGTATTATTTCCATTAACAATTGAAGGTGTTAAGACGGGGATTCAAGTCACGTTTATTCCCGCATTGTCACTATTCATGATTACACGTTTGATTGCAGGGAATAAGGTTATTAATATTGGTACAGCGATTGAAGAGCAATTTTTAGTCATTCAAAATTTTGGTATGGGTGCGACAATCGCACTATTTTTAGTGTTGTTTATGATGCTCACCTTGATTTTAACGCGCACTAAAGACCAAGGAGGGACATCACGATGAAATGGTTTGGAAAGGCTTATTTATACGGCTTACTTATCATATTGTATGTGCCGATTTTCTTTTTGATGCTTTATTCGTTTAATAGCACTGGCAATATGATCCATTTTGAAGGATTTACGCTCGAGCATTACGAATCGCTATTGGCGAACAAGCGTTTATTACAGGTTGTCTTTAACACGATTGCTGTTGCGTTGATTGCTGCTGCGATTTCAACGGTGATTGGTCTGTTTGGTGCGTTGGTACTTTACCAAATTCGCCAGCAGATGCTGAAAGTGTCGTTATTGACGCTTAACAATGTATTAATGGTATCGTCAGACGTTGTCATCGGTGCATCGTTTTTAATCATGTTTACGGCGATTGGTCACTACACGGGCTTTAGCTTAGGGTTTACATCTGTACTTGTCTCGCACATTGCCTTTTGTATTCCGATTGTCGTGATTGTCATCTTACCTAAACTTTATGAGATGAATCAGTCAATTATTGAAGCGGGTAGAGACTTAGGTGCGACAGAATGGCAATTGCTGACGAAGATTTTAATCCCACAGCTTATGCCGGGGATTATTGGTGGCTTTTTTATGGCATTGACGTACTCGTTGGATGACTTTACGGTAAGTTTCTTCGTCACAGGTAATGGCTTTAGCGTGTTATCTGTTGAAGTGTATTCGATGGCACGTCGCGGTGTAAGTATGGAAATCAACGCAATATCGACATTGCTATTCGCAGTCATTATGATTGGTCTGATTGGTTACCAATTACTGCTACGTTACCAACGTAAGCAACAACTTAAGAGACAAGGGGTGTCACAATGAAACAATTTGTCCAATTAATTGGTGGTGCTTTAGTTCTCGGGATAATCAGTCTAGGTATTGGTTATTGGGTCAGTCATGATCAAGTAAAGCAACAGCGTGAAGAACTGTATGTATACAACTGGGGCGAATACATTGATCCCGAGTTAATTCAACAGTTTGAGCGAGAAACCGGCATTAAGGTTATTTATGAAACGTTTGACTCTAATGAAGCGATGGAAGCCAAAATTCGAAATGGTGGGACGCATTATGATGTCGCGTTTCCAAGTGACTATACGATAGAAAAGATGAAAAAGTCGAATCTGTTAATACCTTTGGATCATCAACAAATTCCAAATATGAAGCATTTGGATCAACACTATATGAATCAGCCGTTTGATCCGGATAATCAATATTCATTGCCGTATTTCTTTGGAACGGTTGGTATTTTATATGATCAAGAAAAATATCCGGACATGACGTTTGAACATTGGGCAGATTTAAAGGATCCACGCTTAGCGGGTGACGTTATTTTTGTCGATGGTGCACGTGAAGTGATAGGATTAGGATTGAATAGTCTGGGGTATAGTTTGAATGATACCAACTCACAACATTTACAAGAAGCGGAAGCACATTTGAAAACTTTCGCACCGAACATTCGTGGTGTTGTTGGCGATGAAGTAACGATGATGCTTGAACAACATGAAGCGAGTGTTGCGGTAATGTGGAGTGGTTCGGCTGCCCCATTATTCCAAGAAGATGAACGTTTTCAATATGTCGTGCCGAAAGATGGTTCGAACTTATGGTTTGACAATATGGTTATTCCAAAGACAGCGCAAAATGTCAAAGGCGCACATCAATTTATGAACTTTTTATTAGAACCTGAAGTGAATTGTCAAAATACAGAATGGGTGGCATATGGTACGCCGAATAAAACGGCAAGAGATTTGTTACCTGATGAATTGAAGAACGATACACGTGTTTATCCTACTGAGGAGACGCAACAGCGATTAGAAGTTTATAAAGATTTAGGAACGGATGTATTAAGTGAATATAACGAACGTTTCTTGAATTTCAAGATGGGGTTATAGTTTCGTGAATCGTAGTAAAATGCGATATAATATAAGGAAAAACAACGAGGAGTGACATTATGACAGGTGATATATATACGCAAGTTCGACGTCCTGTAAGTCGAGTCGCCGAGAAGATTCTAGGCTGGCTGAGTTGGATTCTATTATTAGGAACGACTGTCATTGCAATGTTCTTCGGATTAGTACTATTCAGCAATGAAAGTTCAATACAAAATTTAGAAGTAGAACTTGCAAACAATCCGACAATACAGGGTTGGCTCGCAAATTATAATATGACGTCAACAGAGTTAGTTATCCAGCTACAAAATGGTGTTTGGGCGTTTATCGTCTACCTAATTGTATGTCTATTGATTTCATTTTTAGCATTAATTTCAATGAATCATCGTATTATTTCAGGGCTGTTATTTTTAGGCGTAGCGATTTTAACATTACCACTTATCGTGATGTTAGTGCCGATTTTCTTCTTTATCATTGCATTGATGATGTTTGGTCGTAAAGCACGACTAGAGACGGTACCAATGTATGATGGATTTGAATATGGTCGTGGGCCAGTGTATGAGCCACCGCACGCACCAGAAGCAGAACCTGTACGAGCACAACAATCTAACGAGGAAGTCCGTCGTGAAGCAACTGCTGAACCGACACGACAAGATGATGAACCTGCTGTTTTATCACGTTCAGCAAAATATCATCATAAGCAGTCAGATATGGACGAAAATGTGGATACGCAGTCTTCTGAAGTGGCAGATGCAGATACTTTGGATGATACGCTGGTGCGAGAAGATGTTGAAAATGCACAACAAGCGGATGTGTACGGCGATGCGCCACAAGATGAATATGCGTATACGTACAATACGCAAGAAGCGGATGTGCCGTTAACAAAAGATGAATTAAAACAGCAAAGAAAAGCAGAAAAGGCACAACTCAAAGCGGAACGCAAAGAAGCGCGTAAAGCGAAGAAAGCGTATGAGAAAGAACAACGTAAAAATAGACCAAGTGCATCATCACAACGTCGTCAAAACTATGAGGACCGTATGAAGATGAATCAAGCACGTGCTGAGCAAGAGGCTGAGAAAGACACTACTGAAGAGAAGTAGTTATAAACGCCATACAAAATGAGCTAGAAATGGATGGATCATCGTCTGTTTCTAGCTTTTTTTGGCTAAAAATGCATCATTTCAATGTGATTAGCCATTTTAGATGTTTTATGTTTTAATGTAAGGGGAAAGAATAAGAAAAGGAGGCACATCATATGTCAGATAATTATACGTACCAGTCACATCAAGATCCAATGGCGACTGGTCAACAATCAGTATATGAACCACCAATGAAACCTTTTAAAAGAACAGTAGAAAAGGTATTAACATGGATTGGGATTGTATTACATGCTATTTGGGGCATGCTTATTGTTGGAGCAGGGACACTGTTTCCAAAGATTGTAGGACAAAATCGTGAACTACAAGCGGAATTAATGGAACAAGGTTATGACCCAAATCAATTAGTTGAAGCTGGCGGCGCAACGATTGCAACGACAGCAGTAATGGCAATTATTCCATTCATTTTAGCATTAGTTGCGGTATTTTTATTCCGTAAAAATATTTTAGCAGGTATTTTACTTGTCTTAGCCGCTGTAACAGGTGTATTCCTAAGTGGTAGCTTTATTGCAGGTCTATTATGGATTATCGCAGGTATTATGTTATTCGTACGTAAGCCTAAAAATCCACAATATGTGGCTGCAAACCAAGACAATCGTTCATTATAATATGTATATGAAGAAAGACGGTGCACCCATTGATGGCGTACCGTCTTTCTTATTAGCGATAAAACTTCAATAAATAATCGAATGTTTCTTCAACAAATGCTAGAAATGTTTCATCATCTTTTAATTCAGGTGCTCCCGGTTTAAGAGAACGTGCTACGAAAAATTCACCTTTTTTAACGTTTTTTGCACGTGCAATTCCTTTTTCAACACCTTCAGTTGCTAAGTGACTAATTTTAGACTTATCTGGTTTCGTATGATCAAGTGAAATTTGAAAGTCTGATGGTAATGTCACAAGTGTATCAATATTTTTTTCAAACACTTCAACATCCTGTGCTTTGTTAGGATCTTCGTGCATCATGCCATACATAATGAATAGATGATCTTCAAAGAGCCCAATTTGAAAGTGCGGCTGCATTTTATAGCCACGTGAATTTGTCGCGATAGCTACCCAAGTATCTTTTGGTGGGTTGACCGTACGACGTGCATGTTTTGCAACGTGTGGGTAAAACTTATCGCCAGTGACTGTTTCTAAATATTCGGCAAAGTAATCTCCCAAAGCACGGAGTTGTGGTCGAATGTATGTATCAAGCGCGGCCATGCGTTCTGTTAAACCATCTACTTCAAAAACTTTAAAATCTTGTTCATTAAATGTGTAACGTACCATAAGATACCTCCTAAGTTATATTAGAATGATTCTATTGTAGCATATCCCAATACGTGTCACATTCATCTTATACTATTTTCATGTATAATATAGGCAATAGGAGTGAGGTATATGCATTTATATGATTATGCCAAAGGTTTGGTATTAGAAGCGGGCAACAACTTGCGTCAGTGGATGACGGAAGCTTTAGAAATAGAAACAAAATCGAATCCGAATGATCTCGTGACGAACGTTGATAAAGCGGTGGAACAATTTTTAGTCGATCAAATTACGACGACATATCCACAACATCAAATTATTGGCGAAGAAGGTCATGGTCATGATGTAGCGTCATTAGAAGGTATAACATGGGTGATTGATCCAATTGATGGGACGTTAAACTTTGTCCATCAAGGGGAAAACTTTGCGATTTCGGTCGGTGTATTTAAGGAAGGAAAACCATATGCTGGCTTTGTATATGATGTCATGAGAGACACATTGTACCATGCGAAAGCGGGCTTTGGTGCATACCAAAATGAGCGTTTATTAGAGCCGGTAGCGGACACAGCACTTGCCCAAAGTATTATTGCGGTTAATGCCAACTGGCTGGCGGGCAAACCGATTAGCCCGGTATTAGAACCGATTGTCAGTGCGTCAAGAAGTACACGTGCATATGGTTCGGCAGCATTGGAGATTGTCCATGTAGCGACAGGTCAGCTGGCTGCGTATATGACACCGCGTTTGCAACCGTGGGATTATGCAGGTGGAATGATTATATTGAATGAAGTAGGCGGCGTTGCGACGAACTTTTTAGGAGAATCGTTAGCGCTGACGCATCCGAATTCGGTCGTTGTCGGTAATAAGGCTGTACATGAAGAAATTATGAGTCAGTACTTGCAGCCACAACACGACTTTCTAACAGCATTGCATCAGAAATATCACGTAAAAAAATAGTACCAAAAAAGAGAGAAGTAGGACATATGATGTCATGTCCTGTTTCTCTCTTGTACGTTGTGTGGTGCGTTGTAAGATATTATAACCAGTCGTTTTCACGATATTTCTTTTTCAAACTAAAACCGTAACCGAATGTTGCCATCATGAGTGCAAAGGTGATGACCATCCATAATAGGCTCCCTGCAGCAATAGCAAAACTAAACATTGTTAAAAAGAAAACGGCAATAATCGCCAAAACAAGAAAAATAGTTTTAGATTTTTGCATTCTTAACCCCACCTCATTGTTTCATCTGTGCATATATATGATATAATAAACAAGTTACAAAAGAAAGTGGCAATTTACTCATGAAAGGAATTACAGTATGACAAGTAGAAGAGAAGATGTGCGCAACATTGCGATTATTGCTCACGTAGACCATGGTAAAACAACATTGGTCGATGAATTATTAAAACAATCAGGTATTTTCCGTGAGAACGAGCATGTTGAAGAACGTGCAATGGACTCGAATGATATCGAAAGAGAACGCGGGATTACAATCTTAGCGAAAAATACAGCGATCGATTATAAAGGAACACGTATTAACATTTTAGATACACCTGGACACGCAGACTTCGGTGGAGAAGTAGAGCGTATTATGAAAATGGTAGACGGTGTTGTACTCGTTGTAGATGCCTACGAAGGGACAATGCCTCAGACGCGCTTTGTTTTGAAAAAAGCGTTAGAGCAAGACTTGAAACCAGTTGTTGTTGTGAACAAAATTGATAAGCCGTCTGCACGCCCAGAAGGTGTTGTTGATGAAGTATTAGATTTATTTATCGAGTTAGATGCAAATGATGAACAATTAGAGTTCCCAGTTGTATATGCATCAGCGGTAAATGGTACAGCAAGCCTTGACTCAGACAAACAAGACGAAAACATGCAGTGCTTATACGAAACAATTTTAGATTACGTACCAGCACCAATCGACAATCGTGACGAACCATTACAATTCCAACCAGCGTTGTTAGACTATAACGACTATGTTGGACGTATCGGTATCGGACGTGTATTCCGCGGTACGATTAAAGTGGGCGATAGCGTATCATTAATCAAATTAGATGGTGCAGTGAAAAACTTCCGTGTCACAAAAATTTTTGGTTTCTTCGGTTTAAAACGTGAAGAAATTCAAGAAGCGTATGCAGGAGACTTAATTGCCGTATCTGGTATGGAGGATATCAACGTTGGTGAAACAATTACACCGCAAGATAACCAAGAAGCATTACCAGTATTACGTATTGATGAACCAACATTAGAAATGACATTCCGTGTTAACAACTCACCATTCGCAGGTCGTGAAGGTCAGTTCGTAACAGCACGTCAAATTCAAGAACGTTTAGATACGCAACTTGAGACAGACGTTTCATTGAAAGTAACACCAACTGATTCTCCAGATGCATGGACAGTTGCTGGACGTGGGGAATTACATTTATCTATTTTAATTGAAAATATGCGTCGTGAAGGTTTTGAATTACAAGTATCGAAACCACAAGTTATCTTGAAAGAGATTGACGGCGAGTTACACGAACCATTTGAACGTGTTCAAGCAGAAGTACCTGAAGAATACGCAGGTGCCATTATCGAATCACTTGGACAACGTAAAGGTGAAATGGTCGATATGGTAACGACTGATAACGGCTTAACACGTCTTATCTTTAACGTACCAGCACGTGGCTTAATCGGTTACACAACAGAATTCATGTCAATGACGCGTGGTTATGGTATCATCAACCACACATTCGATGAGTTCCGTCCACGTATTAAAGGACGTCTTGGCGGTCGTCGTAACGGTGTACTTGTGTCAATGGACCAAGGTAGCGCAAGTGAGTACGCAATCTTAGGTTTAGAAGACCGTGGTGTCAACTTTATGGAACCTGGTACTGAAGTGTATGAAGGGATGATTGTTGGTCAAAACAACCGTGAAAATGACTTAACTGTCAACATCACAAAAGTGAAACACCAAACAAACGTCCGTTCAGCAACGAAAGACCAAACGGAAACAATGAAAAAACCACGTATTCTATCACTTGAAGAAGCGCTTGAATTTATCAATGATGATGAATTGGTAGAAGTAACGCCTGAAAATGTTCGTTTAAGAAAGAAAATCTTGAACAAAGGACAACGTGAAAAAGAAGCGAAACGTATTAAACAAATGATGGAAGATAACGCATAATCGCGTATTATAGAAACACTCGGCTACTGAGTATAGGTAGTTGAGTGTTTTTTAGATTATATTTAAGACGGATGTGTGAACTTTTTTGAGGCTTTATGTCTATTTTGCGTGTACTCATGAGTAGAAAACTTGATTTCAACTGTGTGCTCATTTAACATAAGTAACCAGATTAGAAAATATTGTTATTTACAATTGTTGTTTATAGCAATCATAAAAAGAATGATCGTACACATAGGAGGATGTTCAACATGAAAGAGGCATTTCAACCGCTGTTCCAACCATTAACACTCGCAAACGGCAGTACGTTAAAAAACCGTTTCGTTCTTGCGCCATTAACGCATACAATTTCTAATGAGGATGGTACAGTGTCAGACCGTGAAGTCGCATATATGGATTCACGTACGAAAGGTATTGGTCTTGGTATTACAGCAGCGAGCTATACCAATGTTGAAGGGCAAGCTTTTCCAGGGCAACCTTCAATTTCTAAAGACGAAGATATTGAAGGCTTACGTCGCATTGCGGAAACGATTAAAGCAAACGGTGCGAAAGCTGTTGTACAAATTCATCATGGTGGTGTAAAATCTCTACCTAATCTCGTACCGAATGGCGATGTGAAAGGGCCGAGCGAAGTGGATACACTTGGCTTTTTTAATAAAGAGCCACATCATGCACGCGCAATGACGGGGGATGAAATCCAACAAGCGATTAAAGATTTTGGTCATGCCACATCGTTAGCGATTCAAGCAGGCTTTGATGGTGTTGAAATTCATGGTGCCAACCACTATCTCATTCATCAATTCTTCTCACCATACTATAACCGTCGTGAAGATATGTGGGGCGAGCCATTACGTTTCCCAATGGCAGTTGTAGATGAAGTGGTACGTGTGGTTGATGAAGAAGGACCTGAAGACTTTATTATCGGTTATCGTTTTTCTCCTGAAGAAGCGGAGTCTCCAGGTATTACGATGTCACGTACAAAATGTTTAGTAGATGCGTTAATTGAGAAACCGTTAGATTATTTACACGTGTCACTAGGCGATATTCATTCCGTAACGCGTGAAGGTGAATATCAAGGTGAGAAACGCATCTCATTATTATTAGACTGGATTGATAATCGCATGCCATTAATTGGTGTCGGTTCTATTTATAGTGGACAAGATGTGTTGGATGCACATGCAACGGGTGCGCCGTTGTTAGCATTAGGCCGTGGTTTATTGTTCGACCCTGCACTTGTTGAAAAGATTGAATCTGGACGTGAAGAAGAGATTATTGATTACTTTGATCCAGAACGAGAAGATAAACATCAGTTGCCAGAAGAACTATGGCAGGCTTTTGCAGCAGGTCATTATCCATCTCCTAAGAAACATTAATATGTAAATAAAAAGTCATGATGCGCAAGATTTAGGCATCATGACTTTTTTCGTGATGATAGGGCTGGGCAGGTCGTTGACGTGGTGTGTCCAAGCGACTCTTACATTCATCACACATAAAAGTTCGAATTGGGTTGTTTTTAAGACGCTTGGCAAGCAATGTATTCTCGTCAAGCATCACTTCCGTGTCACAGATAACACAAGTGACTTTTCGCATGGTTTATAGCACCTCAATATGTGTAACGTGTTTGAATTGATATTGGTAGCCTTCATCAGGTGTGTAAATAAAACTATCTACCCCGTTATCTTCATAGAGACGTTTGCCATCTTTAGCAAATTGGAAAAACAGATAAGGTAGTAATGTAAAAGGAACATCAATATGGTCAGAATCATTTGATAGACGAATGATAGATGCCTCGTCGTGTGGTTCTGCATTTTTAAAGAATGGTGTCATATTAATAACGAAAGAACCTTGTAACACCGCACGCTTTTTATATTCAATTTCAGAATTTAGCGTTGGTGGATTTGTTTGACCTTCTAAAATGGCACGATTCCATTCACGATTATCTTCAAACTTAATTGGCTTTTCGCCTTCAAAAACCCCTTTTTCTAAGTCTTCAATTGTGACTTTGCGATCGTCAAAAATCCAAGTTGTACTATCTAAAGTAATTGGAAATTTCACGGCACCTTTAATTTGAATCATAATTTATGCACTCCCTTGTTATAGCTAGTTCTATTTTAGCATAGATGACGGTCGGGACGTTTGGAATTTACTTGCTTTTTAACTATGGATAAGATAGAATTTTTACATGAAGATAAATTAATGGGGGGAGTCCGTCATGAGCAAGCAACACGATTATAGAACTGCTGCGTATGACCAATTGAACCAAGATGCAGATCGCATTTTACAATTAATCAAAGTTCAAATAGATAATTTAACGTTGCCACAATGTCCTTTGTATGAAGAGGTATTGGATACACAAATGTATGGTTTACAGAAAGAAGTTAACTTTGCTGTAAATTTAGGCTTAGTTGATCAAGAAGATGGCAAGGCGTTAATGCAACGTCTTGAGAAAGAATTATCAAAACTACACGAAGCATTTTTACGCGTATAATGATGAACATGGGACAACATAAACACGGACTGCTAAGGGGTTTAAGTTTGTCCCTTTCTCATTTTGTTATGCGTGATAAATGTCATGAATTGGATGTATTAAATCTATGAACCGAATAAGAAACTTTTTTCGATATATTTTGAGGTCTTCCAAATATATCGATTTTCCATTATTAATCACATATGTTGCACTTTGTTTGATCGGTCTGACGATGGTTTATAGTGCGAGTATGGTTGCTGCAACACGTGGGACACTGACGGGTGGTATTCCAGTGTCGGGAACCTATTTTTATATGCGTCAGTTGATTTACGTCATTGTTGGCTTTGGGATTGTATTTTTTATGGCTTACGTGATGGACGTACGCATTCTCAAAAATCGTAACGTACAACTCGGTATGATGGGTGTTATCCTGCTGTTACTGTTTGCGACGTTAGCATTCGGTAGCGAAATCAATGGGTCTAAGAGTTGGATTAACTTAGGGTTTATGAATCTCCAAGCTTCTGAGTTGCTCAAAATTGGAATCATCCTATATGTGCCGTACATCATCGATCGTAAAAAAATTCAAATTCAACAAAATCCAATGGTCATTATCGGACCGATTATCTTTGTCGGGGCGATTATTAGTCTTGTATTACTCCAAAAAGACGTTGGGCAAACATTGTTAATTGGCTCGATTTTCTTTTGTATTATCGTGTATTCAGGAATTGGCGTTAAGAACTTACTGAAAGTCATAATGTATGCGTCTCTAGGACTTGTCTTAGTTCTAGTGTTCATCATTATTTTCCGTGTCAATATTTTACCGGCATATTTAACAGCACGCTTTAGCGCATTGGAAAATCCATTCAATTATGAATCAGGGATTGGTTATCACTTGGCAAACTCACTGCTGGCGATTGGGAACGGTGGGCTGTTTGGTCGCGGTCTCGGCAATAGTGTCATGAAGCTGGGGTATTTACCAGAGCCACACACAGACTTTATTTTTGCGATTATTTGTGAAGAATTAGGTTTTGTTGGTGCGTTAGTGGTACTCGTTCTGATATATTCTATCGTTTATCGTGCATTGAGCTTGGCGTCACGAACAGATTCATATTTCTACAAGCTTGTCTGCGTAGGGATTGCAAGTTATATTGGTATTCAAGCGTTTGTTAACTTAGGTGGTATTTCAGGACTCATTCCATTAACAGGTGTGCCGCTACCATTTATTAGTTTTGGTGGCTCGTCCATGATGAGTTTGAGTATTGCGATGGGCTTATTATTAATTATTGCTAAACAAATCAAGTATGAAGAAGCAAGAGAGCGTTATTATCAACGTCAACAACGTTAATCATATAAATAGTACGAAAAACACGACAGTGTCAATGTATTCAATACATTGGGCTGTCGTGTTTTTCGTTGATAGAACTTATGATTGATTAAGTTGGGCTAATTTTTGTTTTGTTTCTTCAATTAATGCATCTAATTCTTTCTTCATTTCTGGATCATGTAGTGCTTGCTTACTCGCTTTCATAAAACCGCGAAATACTTCTTGTACTTGTTCACGTGCTGCATTCATTTGTTCAAAGTCTACATTTTTAAATTGTTCTTGACGTTGTTTGAATACATCGTGATCTGCATGTTCACTTAAAAATTGCTTTCCTTCATCAGTAATTGAATAGATTTTCTTGTTACCATGTTTAGAGATAGAAACAAATTCTCGATCTTCTAACATTTGAAGAATCGGATAGACAGAACCAGGACTTGGAGAATAGAAGCCTTTAAAGCGTTCTCCTAAGTCTTTAATAATCTGATAGCCATGTCTAGGTTCTTGTGCAATCATTTGTAAAATAACAAATTGTAAATTCCCTTTTTTGAAAAAGCGATCGTGCTCTCCATGACGACTAAAACTATCAAAGCCTTTTGCCATATCAAACTTTTCAAAGTGTGCCATACCATGTTTCATCATACTAAAATCCTTTTTAAACATACAAATCATCCTCATATTTTTATTTTTTAAGACATTTCGATATATCTAAATATTAAACGATATATCGAAATTTGTAAAGCGATATAT
>NZ_PPRF01000019.1 GCF_002902145.1 Staphylococcus rostri
TCTAAATTCTTTTTATCGAATTCTATAATTTTGTTCATTTTCACAAAATATAATTAAAAAACGTGCCATTCCATACTTTCAAACAAAAACATTGAATTGTCAGTTAAAAGTAATAATGCTAAAATATTTTCATGAAAGGGTTTTCTGGAAGGGGGATGAAAATGGAATTTAAACAAATAAGTGAGCAATCTTTTATGATTTATTTTGATGCCAACATTAGTGAAGAAATCTTCAACCAAGTCAACGCTGTTTCTGACTATTTGAAATTATTGGCACATCCACATATACAAGAGATTGTGACATCTTATCGAGCCATACTTGTTTATTTTGATGGCATGGCAATAACGTATGAGGCGTTGTTAGATGAGTTGGCGTTATCAACGTATGCTTTAACATCAACTGAACAAAACCAACCAAGACGTATTGTCAATATTCCTGTATTATACGGGGGCAAATGGGGACCTGATTTAGAATATGTTGCGGAATATCATAAGTTAACCGTTGAAGAGGTTATTCAACATCACATTGAAGGCTATTACCTTGTCTACATGATTGGTTTTATGCCTGGCTTTCCATTTTTAGGTGGTTTAAGTCCACGCATTCATACACCACGTAAAGACGAGCCGCGACTTAAAATCCCAGCTGGTTCAGTAGGTATCGCGAATAATCAAACAGGGCTCTATCCAGCTGATTCACCAGGAGGCTGGCAGATTATCGGGCGAACACCAATTGATGTTTTTGATTTAAATCGTGATCCTAAAATTCTCTATCAACCAGGGGATAAAATTAAATTTTATGCAATTAATGAAGAGCAATTTTTACATATTCAAAAGTATGTAGAAAACGGACATTTAAATTATGATGAGTGGGTGAAAATTGGCTATGAGCATTAAAATAATCAAACCAGGTTTATTTACAACTGTGCAGGATTTAGGGCGCTTTGGTCATCAGTCAGAAGGATTTTCTCCCGCAGGTGTCATGGATCGTCCAAGTTATGAGATTTTGAACGCATTACTCGAAACGGAACAGCAACCAGCATTAGAAATCACAATGATTGGTCCTAAAATTAAGTTTTTGTCACAAAATTTATTCGCAATTACGGGGGCAAAATTTTCTGCAACATTGAATGGAGAGTCAATTCCGCATCAAACGGTTATTAAAGCAGAGCCTGGCGATATATTAGATTTAGGTGCTGCACAAGAAGGCATGCGTGCTTATATTGGCTTTGCGGAACAACTTGATATTCCGCTTGTTGAAGGCAGTTATGCGACACACACGCGTACACGTGTTGGTGGCTATAAAGGACGCGTGCTAAAGGAAAACGATATTATTCCGACACGTGCATCTAATATGGATATTAGTTTAATTGGACGTTCTAGTGATTTTAGTAGTTTTAGTGCAGCGAGTGATTTACCAATCGGCATTATGGATGGTCCGCAGTTAGAGTCATTTTCAAAGCGTACCATCGCAGAAATCGAACATATTGAGTTTCAAGTGTCAGAGAGTTCCGACCGCATGGGGTATCGTTTAAAAGGCGGTTCGATTCAACCAATGGAAAGTGCAGATATTATTTCTGAACCCGTTGCATTAGGAAGTATTCAAGTACCGAAAGATGGGAATCCAATCATCCTACTCAATGACCGTCAAACGGTTGGCGGTTATACGAAGATTGGAACAGTGATCGATAGTGATATTGTCGACATCATCCAAAAGCGCCCCGGCGAAACGATTCGCTTTGAATGGGTCACTTTCAATGAAGCAAACGAAATACTCGCACGTAAAGGACGCAAGTTGGCAGACGCGAAAGAAAAACTTAGAAGATACCCACAACGCTATTTGAAAAATATACGACCAACACAACGAAAAATTAAAAGTGTATTAAAAGGAGATAGTATACCATGGACTTAAAACAAATTGAACAAACACTCACATTATTAAAAACATATGGTGTGAAACATTTCAAATATGGCGATGAAGATATGGAGTTGGAGCTAGATCTTCCAGCAGCGCAACCAAACGATGACTATGCGTTTACACCAGTAGCACCAGTTCAACCTACACCACAAGCAGCTGCAGCACAACCACAAGAAGCGGCACCAGCTGATGATTTGAAAGAAATTCGTTCACAAATGATTGGAACTTTTTATTTACAAGATGAAAAAGAATTGACAAAACCTGTGATTAAAGTGGGCGATGTCATTCAAAAAGGCGATATTATCGGTTATGTTGAAGCGATGAAAGTGATGAATGAGGTAACTGCTGATGAGAGCGGCGAAATTGTAGAAATCCTTGTTGATCATGGTGAAAATATCGAGCACAATCAAGTCATTGTTAAATTAAAATAAGGGGGACATACTGATGTATCGAGTATTAGTCGCAAATAGAGGTGAAATCGCCGTCCGAATTATCCGTGCTTTGCGTGAGATGAATATGGAATCTGTTGCTGTTTATGCGGTAGGCGATGAAGACAGTTTACACGTTAAGCTAGCGGATCATGCGGTATGTATTGGGAACGCGAATCCTTTAGACAGTTATCTTAATATTCATAACATCCTTTCTGCAGCAGAGATTACGAATGCCAATGCGGTACACCCGGGATATGGTTTCTTATCTGAGAGTCCGGTATTTGCGGAAAAGGTTGAAGAAGAAGGGCTTTATTTCATCGGACCTACTAAGACGACGATGGAACAGATGGGCGATAAGATTACAGCACGCCAAACAGTAGACCAAGCAGGCGTACCAATTATTCCAGGTTCTAAAGGCGCCGTCGAATCGGTTGAAGAAGTGAAAGGGTTAGCGGAATCTTTAGGCTATCCACTCGTATTAAAAGCCGCAAGTGGTGGTGGCGGTAAAGGGATTCGTATCGTTAAAGACGAAAGTATGTTAGAGCAAGCGTTTAAAGAAGCTAAAAGTGAAGGGAACAAGTATTTCAACGATGATCGCGTCTACGTTGAAGCGTTTATTCCAGTTGCGAAACACGTGGAAGTTCAAGTGTTAGGTGATGGTCAAGGGAATTACATCCATTTAGGTGAACGTGATTGCTCTGTCCAACGTAAAAACCAAAAGTTGATTGAAGAATCGCCATGTAGCGCGTTAACGCCAGAGAAACGTGAAAAAATGTGTAACGATGCGGTAAAAGTAGCACGTGCATCAAATTATCGCAGTGCGGGTACGATCGAATTCTTAGTAACCGAAGATGCGTATTACTTTATTGAAATGAATGCGCGTATCCAAGTAGAACATACGGTAACGGAAATGCGTACAAATGTAGATTTAGTCCGTGAACAATTGCGTATTATGCAAGATGGCACGTTGACGTTAAAGCAAGAAGATATTCCGTTTGAAGGGCATGTTATCGAGGCGCGAATCAATGCGGAAAATCCGGAACAAGCGTTTAGACCGACACCTGGTACTGTCCAAAGATTACATTTACCACAAGGTTTTAATGTGCGTGTTGACTCGTTACTTTATAGCGGTTATACTGTTTCCTCGTACTACGATTCACTTGTCGCAAAAGTGATTGTCAGAGGGGAAAATCGTACGCACGCTATCGATAAATTGAAGGTTACTTTAGACGAGATGATTATCGATGGATTTACGACAACAGCTGACTTTTTATATGCGGTATTATCTTATCCACCGTATTGTGAAGGCGACGCAAGTGACGTAGACATTAAATTTTTAGAAAGACATGACATTATCAAGGGGGCTAACCATGATTAAGGTAGATTTGAACTGTGACTTAGGCGAAAGTTTTGGTAACTATAAAATGGGTAATGACGAAGCGGTGTTGCCACTCATCACATCTGCAAATGTTGCTTGCGGATTCCATGCTGGAGATGAGAATGTTATGGCTCAAACTGTACGCTTTGCCAAAGCACATAATGTCAGCGTTGGTGCACATCCAGGTTTTCCAGATTTGAAAGGATTTGGTCGTCGTAACTTAGATATGTCGCTGGACGAAATCTATAATATGATGGTTTACCAAATCGGTGCGTTAAAAGCATTCTGCGACTTAAATGACGTCACACTTAATCATGTGAAACCACATGGTGCACTGTACCAAATGGGTGCGAAAGATCGTGCGATTGCCAAAACAATTGCTGAAGCCGTTTATGCGGTCGATCCTAATCTCTACTTAGTCGGTTTGTCCAATTCGCTGTTGCTTGAAGAAGCTGAAAAGGTCGGCTTGCCAACAGCGTCTGAAGTTTTTGCAGACCGCCGTTACGAAAAAGACGGTCAACTTGTAAGCAGAAAAAAACCAGGTGCATTAATTGAAGATACATCAGAAGCTATTCAACAAGTCATTCGCATGGTGACTGAAGGGAAGACAACAGCGATTACTGGTGAAGAAATTGAGATCTCTGCAGATACAATTTGCGTACATGGGGACGGTGCGCATGCGTTAGAGTTTGTAAAACAAATCAGGGAAAAGTTATCGGAGGTCAATGTCAATATAGTCAAAATAGGGGGTTAATGCATGAAATCAAATTCGAACAAAATCGAAAATCCAGGGGAATTCCAATTCACGAAAGCACATAGGCGTTTATTATTAGGGTCCGTCTTTTTGATGGCAACATCTGCAATCGGGCCAGCCTTTTTAACACAAACGGCTGTATTTACACAACAATTTTTAGCAAGTTTTGCATTTGCGATTTTATTATCAATCATTATTGATATCGGGGCACAAATTAATATTTGGCGTGTACTTGTTGTGACAGGCTATCGTGGTCAAGAAATTGCCAATGAAGTTGTAAAAGGTTTAGGTACATTTATTTCAATTTTAATCGGTATCGGTGGTTTAGCATTTAATATCGGAAACATTGCCGGTGCAGGGCTCGGACTCAATGCGATATTCGGTATTGATGTACGTATCGGTGCTGCCATTACAGCGGTTATTTCAATATTAGTATTCGTATCTAAAAACGGTCAAAAGATGATGGACATCGTCACAATGTTATTAGGTGTCCTTATGATTGGTGTTGTTGCATATGTTATGGTTCAATCGAATCCGCCGTATGCCGATGCAGCCAAACATATGATCTTACCTGAAAACCCAGCAGCACTTGTGTTACCAATTATCACATTAGTAGGTGGTACTGTGGGTGGTTACATTACATTCGCAGGGGCACACCGTATCTTAGATGCTGATATTAAAGGTAAAGATTACTTACCATTTGTAAACCGTTCAGCGATTACAGGTATTTTAACAACAGGCGTTATGCGTGGATTATTATTCTTAGCTGTACTTGGTGTTGTTGTAACAGGTGTTTCTTTAAATCCTGATAACCCGCCAGCTTCAGTATTTGAACACGCTATCGGACCAATCGGTAAAAATATTTTTGGTGTTGTATTGTTTGCTGCGGCAATGTCATCTGTTATCGGATCGGCATACACAAGTACAACATTTATCAAAACGCTACACAAAAAGTTGAATAAGTTTGATAACTACGTTGTTATCGCGTTTATCTTAGTATCAACACTTATCTTCTTATCAATCGGTAAGCCTGTAAAATTATTAATTATCGCAGGTGCACTTAACGGATTAATCTTACCAATTACATTAGGCACGATCCTAATCGCTTCAAAAAACAAGCGTATCGTTGGCGATTATCAACACCCAACATGGATGCTAATGTTTGGAATCGTCGCAGTCATTGTGACACTATTCACTGGATTTTTCGCATTCCAAGGTTTAGCAGACCTTTGGAACCAATAAGTTCATTAAGAGATGTTAAAGGTCAAGGCAATGTTGTCTTGGCTTTTTTATTTGCATGGGAGGGACACCGTTTATTTGTTCCCCAATGCTTAAATTTATAGCTGTTCAAGTTCCTACTCATCCTTGCCGGGGTTGGACAACGGATTCTTTTTGGAAAATATAATTCCTGTCTCACTTCCAAAGAAATTGAGTGAGTGTAGACGTGTAAATATGGTAAAATAGCACCGACTGAAGATAAAAATTTTATGTATATACATACAGGAGGCTACATGATGATTGCAATTATTGGTGCAATGGAAGAAGAAGTACAAATTTTAAAAGACCAACTGACACAATTGGAAGAAACAAAGATTGCACATACACATTTTTATAAAGGCATGCTTGCAGATAAGGAAGTCGTCCTTTTACAAAGTGGTATTGGTAAAGTAAACGTGGCGATTTCAACAGCGTTATTAATTGACCGTTATAACCCTGATTACATTATTAACACAGGCTCAGCTGGTGGCTTGCAACCTGGCTTAACATTAGGGGATGTTGTAGTAAGTACACAAGTTGGTTACCATGATGCGGATGCGCGCGCTTTTGGTTATGAAATGGGACAAATTCCAGGTATGCCAGCGACGTATGCAGCAGATACACAATTAGTAGAAGTTGTTAAAAATGTCTTGCAAAAACTGGATCAAACAGCCATGGAAGGTCTAATCGTGTCTGGAGATAGTTTTATTGGTACAGAAGCACAACGTGAAGTGATTTTATCAGACTTTCCACAAGCGATTGCTGCAGAGATGGAAGCGGCAGCGATTGCCCAAACGTGCTATCAATTTGGTAAGCCATTTATTGTAACACGTGCGATTTCCGACCTGGCAGATGGCGAGGCAAGTATGACTTTTGATGAATTTCTAAAAGTAGCGGCAAAATCATCAAGCGAGATGGTGTATGCGTTAGTAAAAGAACTGTAATAAGGTGTACAGTTTGATACTGTAATTATGCTATAATAATTGGAATGAAGTTATTTATTTTGGAGGCACATGATGGGGATTTTAAAGCGATTATTTTTACCCAATCAATACGTGAAAGATATTCACGAAATTGATTTTCAACAACTAGAAGCACGTAATATTCGTGGTGTCATTACAGACCTAGACAATACACTTGTTGGCTGGGATGAAGCGAACCCGACGCCTAAAGTGGAAGAATGGTTTAAATCACTCGATGAACGTGGCTTTAAAGTAACAGTTGTATCTAACAATAATGAAAAACGTGTAAAAGCATTTTGTAAAGATTTGAAGGTGGATTATATTTTCAAAGCGCAAAAACCACGCGGCAAGTCTTTACGTAAAGCAACACAACAGATGGGCTTGCAGAAAGATCAAGTCGTGGTTATCGGCGATCAAATGATGACGGATGTTTTTGGCGGCAACCGCAGTGGACTATACACAATTATGGTTGTACCTGTGAAAAATTCAGATGGCTTAGCAACTAAAGTAAATCGCTTAATTGAGCGACGTATTTTAAGCCATTTCAAACGCAAAGGCTATATCAACTGGGAGGAGTCTTAATATGGCGAACGCATTAAAATGTATCGGTTGTGGCGCAACGCTTCAATCTGAGAATCCAAATGAAGCGGGTTATGTACCTAAAGCCAGTTTGGAAAAAGAAGACGTCATTTGTAGACGTTGCTTCCGCTTGAAAAACTACAATGAAGTGCAAGATGTCGGTATGGAAAGTGAAGACTTTTTAACATTGTTGAATGGTCTTGCAGATAAACAAGGGATTGTTGTAAATCTTGTCGATGTCTTTGACTTTGAAGGGTCATTTATTCACGCACTAAAACGCATTGTAGGGAACAAAAAGATTATTTTAGCAGCAAATAAAATTGATTTATTGCCAAAACAAATTAACAAGCGTCGTGTAACGGAGTGGCTCAGACGTAGTGCTAAAGCATATGGTCTCGCACCTGACGATGTGGTGTTATTGTCAGCGATGAAAGGCTACGGCATTGAAGATTTAATGCAAGCGATTGAAAGGCATCGTAACCATCAAGACGTCTATATTGTTGGCACAACGAATGTCGGGAAATCAACATTGGTGAATAAGTTAATTGAAGAAAGTGTTGGCGAGAAGAACGTTATTACAACGTCAAAAGTACCGGGTACAACATTGGATATGATTGATATTCCATTAGACGATAGAAGTTATATGTATGATACACCGGGTGTCGTTCAAGCACATCAAATGACTCACTATGTTACAACGAAAGAGCTTAATTTGATTATGCCTAAAAAGGAAATCAAACAACGTGTCTTTCAATTGAATGAAGCACAATCATTATTCTTTGGTGGCTTAGCGAGAATTGATTATATTCGTGGTGGTAAGCGCCCGCTTATTTGTTATTTCTCAAATGAGTTGCATATTCACCGTACAAAACTTGAAAAAGCTGACAAGTTATGGCGAGAACAACTGGGTGATTTATTAGCACCACCATCTAACCGTGAGCATTTTGATTTCGATCAATTAAAACAAGTGTCATTACAGACGGAAGGTGGTAAAAAAGACGTAATGATTGCAGGTCTTGGCTTTATTACGATTGATGAAGGTGCTGAAGTTGTTGTAACTGTACCACAGAACGTAGAAGTGTATTTACGCCCATCAATTATGTAGGAGGGGAAGTCAATGAAGTTTGCGGTTATTGGTCATCCAATCGAGCACTCACTTTCACCTATCATGCATCATGCAAATTTTGAAGCATTACAACTTAATCATGAATACCAAGCACTCAATATACCACCAGCACATTTTCATCATATTCGTGATATTGCAGCTGAATATGCGTTAGATGGCTTTAATGTGACGATTCCACATAAAGAACGTATTATTCCGTATTTAGACGACATGACCGACGAAGCGAAAGCCATTGGTGCAGTTAACACTGTATTGATTAAAAATGGTCGCTGGATTGGTCATAATACGGATGGCATCGGTTTTGTAAAAGGTTTAAATGACTATTATGGTGATTTATCCAATGCAAAAATTTTAATTATTGGTGCGGGTGGTGCGAGTAAAGGCATTGCGTATTCACTCTCACAAAAGACGTCGCATCAAATTGCCGTCGCAAATCGAACAATGGCTCGTTTTGATGACTGGCAGTTTGACATAGAAGCACACGCATTATCAGAAGTTGATACAATTGCACATCAATACGACATTATTATTAACACAACACCTGTAGGGATGCATACTTCAACGGATCAAGTCGTTTCTTTACAACAATTAAAACAAGATGCCTTAGTTTGTGATATTATTTATATTCCTGCAGAGACAGCATTTTTAAAAGCGGCAAAAGCACAAGGCTATGATACGTATAATGGCTTAGATATGTTTGTCTATCAAGGTGCTGAAAGTTTTAATTTTTGGACAGGACAACAAGCGGATATTGATGCGATGCGCCAACGTGTTACAAAACGATTATATTCATAACATAGATAAATTCAGGAGGTCATTATGACATTAACAGGAAAACAAAAACGCTTTTTAAGAAGCGAAGCACACCATATCGATCCGATTTTCCAAATTGGTAAAGCAGGGATTAACGAAAATATGGTGGCACAAATTGATGAAGTTCTTGAAAAACGTGAACTGATCAAGGTGCACATTTTACAAAATAACTTAGATGATAAAAACGAATTAGCAGAAACACTTGCACAATCTACAAATAGCTACCTTGTACAATTGATTGGGTCAATTATCGTGCTATATCGTGAATCTAAAGAAAATAAACAAATCGAGTTACCATAATGAAACGCATTGTCATTTACGGTGGACAATTCAATCCCATTCACAGTGCACATGAGATGATTGCAAGTGAAGTAAATGCAGCGTTACAACCGGATGCGTTTTATTTTATGCCGAGTTATATGTCACCATTGAAGGAACATCATGATCCAATTGATATTGAAGATCGTCTTGCAATGATTCGATTAGTGATAGATAACTTGGGCTTTGGCACGTTACGCTTAGATGAAATAGAACGCAAAGGTCAGAGCTATACGTTCGATACACTTAGCGCCATTCATGCAGCTGAGCCGGATGTCGCACTATTTTTCGTGATTGGTACAGACCAGTATGACCAGTTAGACCAGTGGTATCGCATCGATGAATTGAAACAATTTGTGACATTTATCGTAGTGAATCGTGGACGCCAAATCAAAACGGATGATCCGGCAATTATGCCACTGGAAATTCCTGAAATGGCGATTAGCTCAACGATTGTACGCCAACGCTGCAAGGATAACAAGACGATTCATATGTGGGTGCCGTTAAATGTTGAATCGTACATATTGAGGAGGGGACTATATGGATAAACAATTTGCAATTGAACTTGTTGAACAAAAGTTGCCGAAGAAGCGCTTTAAACATTCATTGCGTGTTGCCGAAACAGCAGTTAAGTTAGCAGAAATATATGAAGGGGACAAAGATAAGGCTGAGCTTGCTGGTATCTTGCATGACTTCTGTAAGTACGACGACTTGAGTTACCTTTATCAACAAGTAACGAAGTATCAATTGGACTCAGACTTGTTAAGTTATGGCTCTGAAATTTTACACGGTCCAGTATGTGCAGTGTTGATGGAGCATCAATACGGTGTGACTGATGAAGAAGTGTTACAAGCAATTTATTACCATACAACGGGTCGCAAGAAGATGACTAAAACTGAAAAATTGGTGTTCATTGCTGATTATATTGAGCCAAAACGCGAAATACCAGGTGTAGATGAAATTCGTGAACTTGTATACAATGGTGGCGGCTTAGACCGTACAATTTATGAAATATCGAAAAGAACTGTGTTACACTTGGTGAACAAAGACGTCAGTGTCTATCAACCGACAATTGACTGTCTTAACTATTACAATTTTAACTAAACGAATGAAATTTAGAGGATGATTAAATGAACGCAAATGAATTATTAATGTTAAGTGTTAAAGCTGCAGATGAGAAAAAAGCTGAAGATATTATTTCAATTAATATGCAAGGCATCTCAGATATTGCAGATTACTTTTTAGTTTGTCATGGTAACAATGAACGTCAAGTACAGGCGATTGCCAAAGCGGTAAAAGATCATGCTGAAGAACAAGGTATCCATGTTAAACGTATGGAAGGTTACGATGAAGCACGCTGGATCTTAATTGACTTAGCGGATGTTGTTGTCCATGTATTCCATAAAGACGAACGTGACTACTATAACCTTGAAAAGTTGTATCATGACGCTGAAATTTTAGGTTACCAAGAGGTTATCAAAGCGTAATGGCATATCAAACATTGAGCGCATTTTATGATAAATTAACTGATGATCAACCGTACGATCAATGGCGCACAGTGATTCAACACTTTTTGCCAAGTGAACACGTGGCAACGGTGTTGGATTTAGGTTGTGGAACAGGGACGTTAACGACTTCATTCTTAGATTTTGCCGATCATGTTGTCGGTATGGATTTGAGTGAAGAAATGGTCACATACGCACAGCAAAAGTCTGAAAAAGTAGAATGGCTTGTAGGCAATATGGCGGCATTTTCGCTTTCCAACCGCTTCGATGTCATTACAATTTTATGTGATTCACTGAATTATTTAACGGATGAAGAAGACGTGCTTGCAACGTTGAACCATGTCTATCAGCATCTGAAAAATGATGGTGTGCTTATTTTTGATGTTCACACAACACAAAAAATGGATACACAATTCAACGGTGCGACGTATCTTGACGACCGTGAAAATTTAACGCTCGTATGGCAAACAGAACCAGGTGAGTTGCCACATAGTGTATGGCACGATTTGACATTCTTTGTTCAACGAGAGAATGGTTTGTATGAACGTTATGATGAATCGCAATTCCAAAGAACATTGGATAAACCAATCTATCATAATATGTTGGAATCGATTGGTTTCAAAAAGGTAACCTCATTTTACGATTTTGATCCGAATAACGATAATCCGACGAGTGACAGATTATTTTTTGTCGCAACAAAATAATTTTCAAGTAATCAACCTCCTCTACACATGTAATAAGATGTAAAGGGGGTTTTTAATATGTCTTTCATCTCACAAGTACAAGCATGGTGTATGAAAAATCGTTTGCTAGTTGCAATGGGGGCGCTGTTAGTAATTGCACTTATTGCGTTAACGGTTAATATGAATTCAAGTGATTCTGTAACGTCCCAGCCAGATCCACTCGTTCAAGAGACGACTTCAAGTGCGAACACTTCTAATACGTCAAAGAACGATAAGTCATCAACTATGAATCAGCAACCAACAGCGATCATTGTTGATATTAAAGGCGCCGTCAAGCAACCTAACACGTATCAGATGATGTCGAATGATCGTATTAAGCAATTGCTAGACAAGGCTATGCCCTTACCGACAGCAGATTTGTCTCAAATCAACTTAGCGGAAAAACTGAGCGACCAGAAGATGATCTATATTCCACAAAAAGGCGAGCAACCTAAAGGTGCGTCATCAAACAATGGTGCAAATACATCAAGTGCTAACGGGGGCGCACAAGGTCAGCCAATTAATTTGAATACGGCACAAGCCATCATTGCTTATCGAGAAGAAAAAGGGCAGTTTCAGTCTGTAGAAGAGCTCAAACAAGTAAAAGGAATTGGCGACAAAACATATGAGAATCTCAGTAGTTATTTCACGGTCTAGCCGTAGCTTTACTAGTGTGCAATGATAAAATCAGTTATAATCAAAAGGAAATCCATTAGAGGGGTGAAACAATGGAAAGAATTAAATGGCATGATTATTTTATGGCGCAAGCACATTTACTCGCTTTACGTTCTACGTGCAAACGATTATCTGTCGGTGCAACAATCATCAAAGACAATCGTATTATCGCGGGTGGATACAATGGTTCCGTTGCTGGAGAAGTGCACTGTACAGATGAAGAATGCTTACTTGAAGACGGGCATTGTATACGTACGATTCATGCAGAAATGAATGCGTTATTACAATGCGCTAAGCAGGGCGTATCTACAGAAGGCGCAACAATTTATGTGACGCACTTTCCATGTGTAAACTGTACAAAATCAATTATTCAAGCGGGTATTAAAACCATTTATTATGCGAAAGATTATCATAACCACGCTTATGCATTGAAGTTACTTGATCAATCTGGCGTAAAATACGAACATATTCCGTTTGAACCGGAACGCATTGCAAATTACATTATGGATTCACAATGATTTATATATTGCTGTTATATATTGTCGGTCAACTCGCTTATCATCATGTCTATGCAGCTATCTTGATTGGTATCATCTTGTTTGTAAGCATGATGATTAAGCGACAAACGATGTTAATGATTTCTATCGGATGCACCATATGTTTATTAGGCTATTACGTCGAAACATTGATACCTATACCACAGCCTGATATTGGCAATGTTGCTAACCAACAAACAGCAGTCACACCTTTGAATACCGTAATTCATATTGATAGCTTACCTATTAAAAAAGATACATTTTATAGTGCGACAGGGCGTGTTCACGAACAAAGTTATCGGCTTATTATCCGAGACCTTACTGCTGACACAAGGCGTTATAGCGCACGTTTTTGGGCAACACATGTCTGCAAAATAGACGGCACAATAAAGGCAGCCACAAACCATACACAGGCTCCAGCGTTGTTTGTTCAGCAGCTTGATATGGCACAATGTACACCGTATCATAACCTAACACTGTCAGAGTGGATTATGATGATACGTAATACTGCGATAGAACGGCTCATCCACTCACGACTACCGGGCTACCCATATATTATTGCGCTCGTAACAGGTACAACTGATTACATTCCCTTTATACAAAAGCAACTCCTTAAAAATTTGGGCATTTCTCACTTATTTGCGGTAAGTGGCACACATGTCGGTATTTTGACTGATCTATTGTATTTGATCGGTAAAAGGCTACCCATACCACTCTACATCACTCAACTATTCTTACTAGCACTGCTCCCTATGTTTTTAATCTTTTCAGGCAATAGTCCTAGCGCCCAAAGAGCCGTTGTAATGGCTTGTCTCGTCATTATTTTTGCACGCTTTATAAAACAAACTACATTACACATTTTATTGCTTTCCTATCTCTTTCTTTCATTTTATGATCCAAGCATTCATTATCATGTCGGCTTTCAATTTTCATATGCTATTTGTTTTTTACTCATTACACTTCGTAACATCTATCTACATCAAACCTTTTTTCGAGCAATGATCACCACAAGTTTCATTTCTGTATTAGGCACAATTCCAATTAGTTACCAGCACTTTAATGAACTTCAATGGTTAGGTTTAGTATCCAACATCTTTTTTATTCCACTCTACGGCATTTGTATCATACCGCTTTCTTTTTTAGCCACATTTCTAGCACTCATTGCACCAAACATCTTATGCCTATTCACATATCCATTCATGTTACTTTTTAGCATTCATAAGTTCTTTATTGTATTATTAACGCCATTAACACATTGGAAACTGATTTTGCCTGCATTTGGTGAAATAGGTTATCTAATGATGATGGTATTTGTAGCGAGTGCCGCATACTTATTAGCAAAGCGCCAAAGAAAAATGTTATTGTTATGGATTGTTGTGGCGTTATGTACTGTCATATTAAGCCATCCACAATATGAAAATCGCATGACACTCATTGATGTTGGGCAGGGCGACGCCATTTTATTCGAGACCCAAACAGGCGAAACGCTACTAATCGATACCGGTGGAACACGTGAAGATCCAAAACGAGCAAACCATAAATTTAACATTACGGATCAAAAACTATATCCGTTATTGAAAAAACGTGGGATTCGTCATATTGATTACCTTGTAATTACGCATCCTCATGCAGATCATATGGGGGAACTTGCACACCTTGCTAATCGCGTTGACATAGGTAATATTATCATTAATCCAAGTCATTTTAATCAACCATACGCGCGACTCGTTAGAAATGTGAGGCAACAAGAACGGGCACAAGTGTGGGTTTATCAGCAACTGAGTCATTTAAAACTTGGAGATTTCTCATTTCAATTTTTAGATAGTGATATTGCATCCAGTGATGATCCTAATGAACACTCTATTGTGACACTGGCAACAATCAATAAAACGACGATGATGTTAATGGGCGATGCGACAACTGAAAATGAGGAGAAATTGATAACATCGTATTCATTACCGAAAGTAGATATTTTGAAAGTGGGACATCATGGTAGTAAAACCAGTAGTTCGGAGGCATTTTTAGACAAGATAGAACCTAAGATAGCATTAATATCTGTTGCTAAGCATAATATGTATCATTTACCGAGTCCGATGATTATTGAACGTTTTAAGACCTATCACATTCCAGTGTATACAACTGCAGATAATCACCATGTTGTCGTAACGTTTAATGCACAAGCAGCACGTGGCTATACATTAACGAATGATGTAAATTGATAGCCATTATACGAATCGTTGACAAAAGCATGTTATAATACGGATACATTTCGTTGTGAAAGGAAGAACCTCATGTCGTATTTGCATGTTGTATATGGAGAAGTACCAGAACTTGTTGATAAAGAAAGTGATCAACTGATTGAAAAATACTTGGACAACGAGCCGAGAGACGATTTCAATTTTGTTAAATATAATTTGTATGAAACTGAACTGAATGTGATTATGGAAGAAGCAATGACGCTCCCTTTCTTTTCAGATAAGAAGGTTGTGTTAATACAAAATAGTTATATATTCACTGGAGAGAAAGTGGCGAAAGCGACACAGCCCAATTTAGATGGTTTTATACAGTTTCTTGAAAATTATGATGGTCAGACATTGATTATTTTTCAAGTAAATGCGACAAAACTTGATGAAAGAAAAAAAGTCGTAAAACAGCTTAAAAAATATGCAACGCTCAAAAAGGTCGAACAGTTTACTGAACAAGAGATGAAAGCATGGGTGCAATCACAATTACACGCACAGTTTAAAGATATTAAGCAAGACGCGTTGGATACACTAATTAGTTTAACGGGTATTCATTATCGTATCGTGCAACAAGAACTGGAAAAGATTATTTTGTTTATTGGAGACCAGCCAATCATCAACAAAACAGATGTGTTAACTATCGTAAATAGAAGTCTTGAACAAAACGTCTTTTTATTAACGGAATATATTCAAAAAGGGCAAAAGGATCGTGCCATTGCTTTGATGAAAGACTTAATCAAGTTAAAAGAAGAGCCGATTAAGTTGCTTGCGCTAATAACAAGTAACTACCGCCTGTATTATCAATCATTGATATTAAGTCAAAAAGGGTATTCTCAGCAACAAATTGCTAAAACAGTCGGCGTCCATCCATATCGTGTGAAACTCGCTTTGCAACAGACGAGAAAGTACCAGTTGTCACAATTGTTGACGATTATGGATGCTTGTGCTGAAACAGATTATAAACTCAAATCCTCCTACATGGACAAAGTATTAATACTAGAGTTGTTTATTCTGAGTCTATAATAGTTGGTGCCGAAAAGAGTAGGACAGGAATCTTGTTTTCTACATAGATTTCGTTGTCCCACTCTGGCATCGCTGAGTAGGGGAAGGGGTGTAAAACAGATTTTCGCTCACGTCAGTGCCTGCTTCATGTAATCTTAAATTAATATTCCATCCTTTCGCTATTTCTAACATTATAAAAAGGCATAAAAAAACATCCCTAACATTGATTAACTCAACATTAGAGATGCATGAACAATGATTATTTTGCTGACATTAATTTAGATTTCATTCTATCAGCTTTGTTAGAATGAATTAAATTCTTTTGCGCAGCTTTATCAATACGTTTGATCGCTTTGCTTACTAATTCTTGTTTATTATCAGCATTAGTTTCAATTGCTTTTTTCGCACTTTTCACTGCAGAACGCATGTCATTTTTTTGTGAAATGTTTTTGCTCTCAGCTACTTGTGTTGTTTTTACACGTTTAATAGCAGATTTGATATTTGGCATGAAAGACACCTCCTAGAATCATCTTGGTATCAAAATAACTTTGATTACAACAAAATTTATTCTATCAAAAGAGTTCGCATTGTGCAATCATTAATTATGACCTTAAACTTATTTTTTAATATTGCAACGAAGATAGAGATAGAATATGTCCTGTGAGCTAGTTGCAATTGTGCCTTAAAAACGTTATTATAGCAAAGATGCAAGAGTTTTTTTATATGGGGAATCTTATGAAAGTGAGTAGGATGTTATGAACAATTATGAGCGTTTAAATAGACGTAAAAATATTAGAAACTTCTCGATCATCGCGCACATTGACCACGGT
The DNA here is from genome assembly GCF_002902145.1 of Staphylococcus rostri. GTDB lineage: Bacteria > Bacillota > Bacilli > Staphylococcales > Staphylococcaceae > Staphylococcus > Staphylococcus rostri. The sequence goes on from NZ_PPRF01000019.1 coordinate 17,046, forward strand.
AAGTCAACATTAGCGGATCGAATTTTAGAAAACACCAAGTCAGTAGAATCACGTGAAATGCAAGCACAGCTTTTAGATTCGATGGATTTAGAGCGTGAACGTGGTATTACTATCAAGTTAAACGCAGTTCGTTTGAAATATGAGGCTAAAGACGGAGAGACGTATACGTTTCATTTAATCGATACACCTGGACACGTCGACTTTACATATGAAGTTTCGCGTTCTTTAGCAGCATGTGAAGGGGCAATTCTCGTAGTAGATGCTGCACAAGGTATTGAAGCGCAAACTTTAGCAAATGTTTATTTAGCATTAGACAATGATCTTGAATTGATTCCAGTTATCAATAAAATTGACTTGCCTGCTGCTGAGCCAGAACGTGTAAAACAAGAAGTGGAAGATGTCATCGGTTTAGATAAAGATGATGCGGTATTAGCGAGTGCCAAATCAAATATTGGTATTGATGAGATTTTAGAGAAGATTGTAGAAATCGTACCTGCACCAGACGGCGACCCTGCTGCACCACTAAAAGCTTTAATATTCGACTCAGAATATGACCCGTATCGTGGTGTTGTGTCATCAATTCGTGTTGTTGATGGTGTCGTAAAAGCTGGCGACCGTATTAAAATGATGGCAACTGGTAAAAGCTTTGAAGTAACAGAAGTCGGTATTAACACACCAAAACAATTACCAGTCGATGAATTAACTGTAGGTGATGTAGGTTACATTATCGCAAGCATTAAAAACGTAGATGATTCTCGTGTGGGTGATACGATTACACACGAAGATAATCCTGCAAGCGAACCATTACAAGGTTATAAGAAGATGAACCCAATGGTATACTGTGGTCTCTTCCCAATTGATAACAAAGACTATAATGACTTACGAGAAGCATTGGAAAAGTTACAGTTGAATGATGCATCTCTTGAATTTGAACCAGAGTCTTCTAAAGCACTTGGTTTCGGATACCGTACAGGCTTCTTAGGTATGCTCCACATGGAAATTATTCAAGAGCGTATTGAACGTGAATTCGGTATTGAATTGATTGCGACGGCGCCATCTGTTATTTATACAGTTATTTTAAGAAATGGTGAGTCTATCAAAGTCGATAACCCTGCACAAATGCCAGATCGTGACCAAATTGATAAAGTTTTTGAACCATATGTTCGTGCAACAATGATGGTACCAAATGATTATGTCGGTGCTGTAATGGAGCTATGTCAACGTAAACGTGGTCAATTTATTACGATGGACTACTTAGATGACATTCGTGTAAGTATTGTTTATGAGTTACCGCTATCTGAAGTTGTGTTTGATTTCTTTGACCAACTTAAGTCAAATACGAAAGGTTATGCGTCATTCGACTATGAATTCATCGAAAACAAAGAAAGTAACCTTGTTAAGATGGATATTCTACTAAACGGTGACAAAGTCGATGCGCTTAGCTTTATCGTACATCGTGACTTCGCATACGAACGTGGTAAAGTCCTTGTTGAAAAGCTGAAAACATTAATTCCAAGACAACAATTTGAAGTGCCTGTCCAAGCAGCGATTGGTCATAAAATTGTGGCACGTACAAATATCAAGTCTATGGGTAAAAATGTACTTTCTAAATGTTACGGTGGGGACGTCAGCCGTAAACGTAAATTACTTGAAAAACAAAAAGCAGGTAAAGCTAAGATGAAAGCAGTCGGAAGCGTTGAAATTCCACAAGATGCTTTCTTAGCCGTTTTAAAAATGGACGATGAATAATAATAGTAAGCTCCCAATCACTTGTTTGCCGGTGTGACTTGGGAGTTTCTTTCGTAGGAGCGATGAATATGCAAAAAGTGAAGAGTGCCTATATTCACATTCCATTTTGTGTGAAAATTTGTACCTATTGTGATTTTAATAAATATTTCATTCAACATCAGCCGGTTGATGACTATTTAACATGTTTAATTGAAGAAATGTCTTGGGCGAAAGAAACCAACTTAACAACTATGTTCGTTGGTGGTGGGACGCCAACTGCTTTAACAGTAGACCAACTCGAACGTTTGTTATCCGCTATCAATAAGCAATTTAATATTAGTGGTGAATATACATTTGAAGCGAATCCTGATGAATTAACGGAAGAGAAAGTAGCACTTTTAAAAAAATACGGTGTCAATCGATTGTCTTTAGGTGTTCAAACGTTTGATGAAGAATTACTTAAAGTGTTAGGACGTAGCCACCAACGTGCCGATATTTATTCAGCCGTTCGCAATGCACGTAAATATGGCATTCCTTCTATTAGTCTCGACTTGATGTATCAATTGCCAGGTCAAACTATGCAACAATTTGATGAAAGTCTTACAGAAGCATTGTCATTAGACGTTGACCATATTTCGAGCTATGGCTTGATTCTTGAAAAACAAACGCAATTCTATAACTTATACCAAAAAGGCAAACTAAACATGCCGAATGAAGACCTTGGTGCTGAGATGTATCATTTTATGATTGATAAATTAGCACAGCATGGCCTGCAACAATATGAAATTTCTAACTTTGCAAAAGAAGGACATGCGTCTGCACATAATAAAGTGTATTGGAAAAATGAAAGTTATTATGGTTTTGGTGCAGGGGCAAGCGGTTATGTAGAGGGTGTGAGGTATTCTAATACGAACCCAGTCAACCATTACATTGAACAAGTAAAAGCAGGCAAACGACCGATTCGCACAGAAGAGACCTTAACTCTAAACGAAAAAATCGAGGAAGAGATGTTTTTAGGTTTGCGTATGAACGAAGGCGTAAACAAATTGCGATTTGAAGAGAAGTTTGGTCAAGTGCTCGACGACTATTATCGTGATGAATTACAAAACCTTGAAGCGAAAAAGCTAATTTATAATACACCGACACATGTGGCATTAACTGAAGAGGGACGCGTGATTGGCAACTATGTGTTCGAAGCATTTATCAAATAAAAAACGAAAGTCAAAAATTGAGTGCTTTAACGTTGACTTTCTTTGACCAATTTGATAAATTATAATTAGCACTTGAGATAAATGAGTGCTAATGAGGTGGAAACATGATTACTCAAAGGCAAATAAGTATTTTAAATGCAATTGTTGAAGATTATGTTGAATTAGGCCAACCCATTGGTTCATCCACATTGATCAAACGTCATAATGTCAACGTGAGCCCAGCAACGATTCGAAATGAAATGAAGTCATTAGAAGAACAGCATCTCATTGAAAAGACGCATTCTTCTTCGGGACGCATTCCATCTGAAGCAGGCTTTCGACTTTATGTGAATCAATTATTACAACAGCCAAATGTGGAAGGACATCAAAGTAAACTAAACCTAAGCACATTGTTTAGTGAAAATCATTACGATATTTCCACAACATTAGATCGCTTGGCACAATTGTTTTCTGATCAATCACATTATACGACGATTGTTGTAGGCCCAGACCATACAAAATCATCTATTATTGATGTCCATCTCATGAAGGTGAACGCAAAACATCTCATTGTTGTATTGATTCATCAAACGGGACATGTGAAACATTTGCATTTGTCATCATCACTTGATCTTGATGATATGACAGTGATTAAATTATCTAACTTCATGTCCAAAAACATTGAATCATTTCTCAATGATGGCAATCAACAACACATAGATGCGTATCGACTGATGGGATTTAGCGATTCAGAAGTAACGGTATTGCTGCAAGTGTATTATCTAATTAAAAAACATTTAGAATCGGAAACATCGCGTATCTATTTAGGTGGTAAACATCAATTAATAGAGCGTTTGAATGAAAGTACGGTCGCGTCTATTCAACCGATACTGAAATATATCGAATCTGACCGCATTACACACCTTGTCAATCAAGTATCAGATGCACCAATTCATATAAGTATAGGCTCTGAGATAGACCACAATTTACAAGGCATTGCTATCATTACAAGACCGTATGCTTTAACGCGTGAGTTAGAAGGTCATATTGCGATAGTAGGTCCAACAGCAATGCGTTATCAAAATGTGATACAATTGCTTAGTCAAACGAGATAATAACAATTCAATCACGCTTTTTATAAGTGTTATGGAGGTTTGGAAATGACGGAAGATAAAGAATTACGTGAAGAAGAGATGCAAGAGGAAACAGCTGAACAGGCTGTTGAATCTGAAGAAACTGCTACTGAAGAAGTTGTAGAAGAAGAAACAACAACTGAGGCTGACGATAACAGTGAGCCAACGGTAGAGCAACAGTTAGAAGCTTTGCAATCTGAAGTCGATGCAGCAGAAGAAAAATATTTAAGATTATATGCAGAATTTGAAAATTATAAGCGCCGAATTCAAAATGAAGCAGATATTCAAAAAACATATCGCGCGCAACAAGTGTTAACGGATGTATTACCAACACTTGATAATATTGAACGTGCATTACAAATAGAAGGTGACGATGAGTCATTTGTATCATTGAAAAAAGGTGTACAAATGGTTTATGACAGCCTTATTAAAGCACTTGAAGATAACGGCTTAGAACGCATCCAAGCGAAAGGTGAACAATTCGATCCGAACTTCCACCAAGCTGTGATTCAAGATGACAATCCAGATTTTGAATCAGGTGCGATTACAGAAGAGCTACAATCTGGCTATAAATTAAAAGAGCGCGTATTACGCGCGTCAATGGTTAAAGTAAATCAATAATTTTTGACGAAAAACAATCATTTATGTAAAATAACATTGTTTGTAAATTAGGAGGAATTTGAATATGAGTAAAGTAATTGGTATTGACTTAGGAACAACAAACTCTTGTGTATCTGTATTAGAAGGCGACGAGCCTAAAGTAATTCAAAACCCAGAAGGTGCAAGAACGACACCATCTGTTGTTGCTTTTAAAAATGGTGAAACACAAGTAGGTGAAGTGGCGAAACGTCAAGCCATCACAAACCCAAACACTATTCAATCTATTAAACGTTTTATGGGTACTGACCATAAAGAAAATATTGAAGGTAAAGATTATACACCACAAGAAATCTCAGCAATGATCTTACAAAACTTAAAAAATACAGCTGAAAGCTACTTAGGTGAAAAAGTTGAAAAAGCAGTTATCACTGTACCTGCATACTTCAACGACAGCGAACGTCAAGCAACAAAAGACGCTGGTAGAATCGCTGGTTTAGAAGTTGAACGTATTATTAATGAACCAACAGCAGCTGCATTAGCATACGGTTTAGATAAAACAGACAAAGAAGAAAAAGTATTAGTATTCGACCTTGGTGGCGGTACTTTCGACGTATCAATCCTTGAATTAGGTGACGGTGTATTCGAAGTATTAGCAACTGCTGGTGACAACAAATTAGGTGGCGATGACTTTGACCAAGTAATTATCGATTACTTAGTACAAGAATTCAAAGCTGAAAATGGCGTAGACTTATCACAAGATAAAATGGCATTACAACGTTTGAAAGACGCAGCTGAAAAAGCGAAAAAAGACTTATCAGGTGTATCTTCAACACAAATCTCATTACCATTTATCTCAGCAGGTGCTGCAGGTCCATTACACTTAGAAATGACTTTAACACGTGCAAAATTTGAAGAATTAGCAGATCATCTTGTACAAAAAACAATGGCACCAACACGTCAAGCAATGAAAGACGCTGGCTTATCAAATGCTGACATTGATGAAGTTATCTTAGTTGGTGGTTCTACACGTATTCCAGCTGTACAAGAAGCAATCAAAAAAGAAATTGGTAAAGAGCCAAACAAAGGTGTAAACCCTGACGAAGTTGTAGCTATGGGTGCAGCTATCCAAGGTGGCGTTATTACTGGTGACGTTAAAGACGTTGTATTACTTGATGTAACACCTTTATCTTTAGGTATTGAAATCATGGGTGGTCGTATGAATACGTTAATCGAACGTAACACAACAATCCCTACTTCAAAATCACAAGTATACTCAACAGCGGCAGATAACCAACCATCTGTAGATATTCACGTATTACAAGGTGAACGTCCAATGGCTTCAGACAACAAAACACTTGGTCGTTTCCAATTAACAGACATTCCACCAGCACCACGTGGTGTACCTCAAATCGAAGTAACATTCGATATCGACAAAAACGGTATTGTTAACGTTACAGCAAAAGATTTAGGTACAAACAAAGAACAAAAAATTACAATTGAATCTTCATCATCACTTTCAGACGAAGAAATCGATCGTATGGTGAAAGATGCGGAACAAAATGCTGAAGCAGACAAAAAACGTCGTGAAGAAGTAGACTTACGTAACGAAGCAGATCAGCTTGTATTCCAAGTCGACAAAACATTAACAGACTTAGGCGACAACGTATCTGAAGACGACAAAAAAGATGCTGAAGAGAAAAAAGAAGCATTGAAATCTGCACTTGAAGGTAACGCCATCGATGCAATCAAAGAGAAAAAAGAAGCACTTGAACAAGTGATTCAACAACTTTCAATGAAGATGTATGAACAAGCAGCACAAGCGCAACAAGCTCAAGGTGGCGCAGCTCAACAAGATGATACAGTTGAAGATGCTGAGTTCAAAGAAGTTAAAGATGACGATCAAAAATAATGTATCGTATAAAATAGATTGACTGTAAGCAGTCGCTCAAAGGGGCTAGGACAATCATCGTCCCAGCCCCTTTTACTTTAAAATACTCAATAACAAACTAAAGGAGAGATTGCATTGGCAAAAAGAGACTATTATGAAGTCCTTGGTATTTCGAAAAGTGCTTCTAAAGATGAAATTAAGCGTGCCTACCGCAAATTATCAAAAAAGTATCATCCAGATATTAATAAAGAAGAAGGCGCAGATGAAAAATTTAAAGAAATCAGTGAAGCCTATGAAGTGCTAAGTGATGAAAACAAGCGTGCTAACTATGATCAATTCGGTCATGCCGGTGCACAAGGTGGTTTCGGTCAAGGCGGCTTTGGCGGTCAAGACTTCTCAGGATTCGGCGGCGGTGGCTTCGAAGATATTTTCAGTTCATTCTTCGGCGGTGCACAACGTCAAAGAGATCCGAATGCGCCACGTAAAGGTGATGATCTACAATACACGATGACTGTTTCATTTGAAGAAGCTGTATTTGGTACGAAAAAAGAAATTTCAGTCCGCAAAGAGGTAGTATGTCATACATGTGATGGTGAAGGGGCAAAACCTGGTACGAAAAAGCATACATGTAGCTACTGTAATGGGGCAGGTCATGTGTCAGTAGAACAAAACACCATTTTAGGTCGTGTACGCACACAACAAGTATGTCCTGAATGTAACGGTTCTGGCCAAGAATTTGAAGAACCATGTCCAACATGTCACGGTAAAGGCACTGAAGTTAAAAATGTTAAGTTAGAAGTAACTGTGCCTGAAGGTGTTGATAACGACCAACAAATCCGTCTTTCTGGCCAAGGTTCACCTGGTGAAAATGGTGGGCCAGCGGGTGACTTATATGTCATCTTCCGCGTAAAACCTTCTGACAAATTTACTCGTGAAGGCGATGACATCTTATATCAACATTCTATTAGCTTTGCGCAAGCGGCACTTGGGGACGAAATCAAAATCCCTACATTAAATGGTAGTGTGATGTTAACGGTGCCAGCTGGTACACAATCTGGCAAGCAATTCCGCTTAAAAGGCAAAGGTGTTAAAAATGTTCATGGATATGGTTATGGTGACTTATTCGTTAACATTAAAGTTGTCACACCAACTAAATTAACGGAACGTCAAAAAGAACTATTAAAAGCTTTTGCTGAAGAAAGTGGCGATGACATTAACGAACAGCCAAGCAACTTCAAAGACAAAGCACGTCGTTTCTTCAAGGGAGATTAGGACTATGAACTGGATAGAATTATCTGTAACTGTAAATGCAGAAGCTGAATCAATTGTATCGAACTTGTTACAAGAATTCGGCTCAAACGGTGTCGCAATTGAAGATTCAAATGAAGTTGTGAAGGAAAGAGAAGACAAATATGGCGAAATATTTGATTTGAACCCTTCAGATTATCCTGAAAGTCACATGATTATTAAAGGTTATTATACGGAAATGCAAGTGGATGATAACTTCACTCGCCGATTAACTGAACGCTTAGAAGCGATTGAAGATATTGACTCGACAATATTAAACGTCTCAACGAAAGTGATTGCTGAGGCAGACTGGGAAAATGAATGGAAAAATTATTACCATCCATTCCAAGCATCTGATAAGTTTTTCATCGTACCTAGTTGGGAAGAAGTCGCACAAGATGATGGTTTCTTATATATCGAACTTGATCCGGGTATGGCTTTTGGAACAGGTGATCATCCAACAACAAGTATGTGTTTAAGAGCAATTGAACGCACAGTAAAACCTGAGCATGCTGTGATTGATGTTGGTACAGGTTCGGGTATTTTGAGCATCGCTTCACACTTAATGGGTGCCAAATCAGTTAAAGCGATTGATCTGGATGAAATGGCTGTTAAAGTGGCAAAAGACAACTTTGAAAAAAATAACTGTGATCAGGCGATTGAAACAGCAACAGGTAATTTATTAATGAATGAGACGGCACAATACGACGTGGTTATCGCAAATATTTTACCGCATATTATTGAATTGATGATTGAGGATAGTTACAACAGACTTAATCCATCAGGTTACTTTATTACTTCAGGTATTATTGAAGAAAAAAGCGCGTCTATTCAATCACAAATGAAAGCAGTTGGTTACGAAATTATAGATGTCCAACATGTTGACGGTTGGGTGTGTATCACTGGACAGAAGGTGGTTAAATAATGCAACGCTACTTTTTAAATGAAAACGCTGAGTTACATCAGCGTTTTTTTATCACGAATAAAGACGATATTCATCATATGTTAAAGGTCATGCGTTATGTAGTAGGAGACCATATTATTATTAACTTTAATGATATGCAAACCTTTAAAGCTGAAATCATGAACGCCGATCAAAAAGCTGTAGAAGTTGAAACGGTAGAAAAACTTGATATTCAAACAGAATTGCCGGTTGCTGTGACTGTTGCGAGCGGATTGATTAAAGCAGATAAATATGAATGGATGTTACAAAAAGCAACGGAATTAGGGGCACATGATTTTATCGCAGTTCAAATGGGGCGTTCGGTCGTTAAGTTGAATGACCAAAAAGCGCCTAAGAAATTAGAACGCTGGGAAAAAATTATTAAAGAAGCTGCTGAACAGAGCTATCGACAACAAATACCGAATATAAAATATTACTCGAATTTAAAATATGTATATGATATGATTGATAAATATGATTATATTCTAATGGCATACGAAGAACAGGCAAAAGAAGGAGAGACATCAAAGTTTAAAGAGATGCTTTCACAGCTCCAACCTAACAATAAAGTGCTACTTTTAGTCGGTCCAGAAGGTGGATTTAGCGAAGAAGAAGTCGCATTGTTCGAAACACATGCAAGTATTGTTGGTTTAGGACAGCGTATTCTTCGTGCTGAAACGGCACCGCTCTATGCGTTAAGTGCCATTAGTTACGAAATAGAATTAATGAGGTGAAGTCATGTCAACAGTTGCCTTTCATACGTTAGGGTGTAAAGTAAACCATTATGAAACTGAAGCAATTTGGCAATTATTTAAAGAAGCTGATTACGAGCGTGTTGATTTCGAACAAAATGCAGATGTTTTCGTCATTAACACGTGTACAGTTACCAATACAGGCGATAAAAAAAGTCGCCAAGTGATTCGCAGAGCTATCAGACAAAATCCTGAAGCCGTTGTATGTGTAACAGGTTGTTATGCACAAACATCTTCTGCTGAAATCATGGAGATTCCTGGTGTAGACATTGTTGTCGGCACACAAGATCGTCACAAGCTCTTATCTTATATCGATGAATATCAACAAGAGCGTCAACCGATTAACGGTGTGAGCAACATTATGAAAAACCGTACTTATGAAGAGTTGGACGTGCCATATTTCACAGATAGAACACGTGCATCACTTAAAATTCAAGAAGGTTGTAACAACTTCTGTACGTTTTGTATTATTCCATGGGCACGTGGTTTAATGCGTTCTCGCGACCCACAAAAAGTTGTAGAACAAGCAACACAACTCGTTCAATCTGGTTACAAAGAGATTGTGTTAACAGGTATCCACACAGGTGGTTACGGACAAGACTTAAAAGATTACAACTTGGCACAACTTTTACGTGACCTTGAAACAGTCGATGGTCTTGAACGTATTCGTATTTCATCAATCGAAGCAAGCCAGTTAACAGATGAAGTTATCGATGTGTTACAACAATCAACAAAAGTAGTCCGTCACTTGCACATTCCACTACAATCTGGTTCAGATAGCGTTTTAAAACGTATGCGTCGTAAATATTCAATGGCACACTTCTCTGAACGTATTAAGAAGTTACATGCAGCGTTACCTGGCCTTGCAGTAACAAGTGATGTTATCGTTGGATTCCCTGGTGAAACAGAAGCAGAATTCCAAGAAACATACGATTTTATCGTTGAACATCAATTTTCAGAGTTACACGTGTTCCCATATTCACCAAGAATTGGTACACCTGCAGCACGTATGGATGACCAAATTGATGAAGAAGTTAAAAACGAACGTGTGCACAAATTGATTGAATTAAGTGATCAACTTGCGAAAACGTATGCGTCTCAATTTGAAAACGATGTGTTAGAAGTAATTCCAGAAGAAAAGAGTGCCAAAGATGGTGTTCTTGTTGGATATGCGGATAACTACATGAAGGTTGAATTTGAAGGCGATGCATCATTAATTGGTGAAATCTGCAAAGTAAAAATTAACCAAGTAGGCTACCCAATTAACTACGGTACATTTTTAAGAACAGTTGAACATGCAAATAATCAATCGGAATTTGAAATGTTAGCGTAGAATTTTAATTTTTTTATAAGAAAAATTGGTTGTTATCCATAAAAATGTAAATTTGTCGATTGACCGAGAATCAGATTTATTTTATACTAATTTATACATGGTGAGTTACTATGTAAATATGAAAAAAGTTTTTTTGATATTTGGAGGGAGGGAAATACAGATGTCTAAAACAGTAGTCCGTAAAAACGAATCACTAGAAGATGCATTACGTCGTTTTAAGCGCTCAGTGTCAAAAAGCGGTACAATTCAAGAAGTTCGTAAACGCGAATTCTATGAAAAACCAAGCGTAAAACGTAAGAAAAAATCTGAAGCTGCTCGTAAGCGTAAATTCAGATAATCATTAACGTGTTGAACTCCCTCAACATTCAAAATTAATGATATATGAGAAACCTCAGATGTTTGGCTTCGGCTGGGCATTTGAGGTTTCTTTGCGTTTTGAGACACAAGAATGACACAATCACTATAAGTACTCTAAAAATTCATGTATACTAAAGAAAGGGAGTGAGGTGAATTTGAACAGAGATGAGTTTACATACGTTGTTGAATAGTGGTGCAATTTCATTTCAAGAAAGTTTACAAGATATTGGTGTATGGCTGACATCACCGGCGATATCGATGTTACTCACGTGTGTGTTATTCTTAGGATTTGTTTACCAACTTTATTCTAAACGATTCAACTTTGCCGGCGTATTATCGCTTATTGCCTTGCTATTACTTTTTTTAGGATTTATTGTACAAGGCAGTGTATCCGCCACATCATTGATTATTTTTATGATTGGCGTTATCTTAGTGATCATTGAATTGTTTGTTGTTGGTGCCGTCCTTGGTCTGATTGGAATGGGGCTCATTATTTTTAGTTTAGTTACAATTGGCGATAATTTGCCAATGATGTTGTTGAATGTTTTAATCGCATCAATTTTAACAATTATTGAGTGGGTGATTTTAGTGAATATTTTTAAAAAGACGATTGCTTTATTCGATAATGTCGTTTTAAAAGACGCAACGAGTAAAGAATCAGGATACACGTCCCACAATGATCGTTCTCATCTAGTTGGTGAGATTGCTACAACACTTACAGATTTGCGTCCAGCGGGCATTATTTTATTGAATGGTGAACGCATTGACGCTGTGTCTGAAGGGCCTTTTATCTTGAAGGATTCGCAAGTAGAAATCATTGAAGTTGAAGGCTCAAGAGTTGTTGTAAGATTAAGTAATTCATAAAGAAGGAGATGGAAAATTTATGTTTACAGCAGGATTTATTTCACTTGTTATTATAGCGGTACTCGTTATCGTTGCATTGATGATTTTATTTTCATTCGTGCCGATTGGTCTATGGATTTCCGCATTAGCAGCAGGTGTGAAAGTAAGTATTGGTACGCTTGTCGGTATGCGTTTACGTCGTGTATCGCCTAGAAAAGTAATTGGTCCATTAATTAAAGCACACAAGGCAGGCCTTCAAATTACAACGAATCAATTAGAATCACATTATTTAGCGGGTGGTAACGTTGACCGTGTTGTTGATGCAAATATCGCGGCGCAACGTGCAGATATTAACTTACCATTCGAACGTGGTGCAGCGATTGACCTTGCTGGCCGTGACGTATTAGAAGCTGTTCAAATGTCTGTTAACCCTAAAGTCATTGAAACACCATTTATTGCCGGTGTTGCGATGAACGGGATTGAAGTAAAAGCCAAAGCGCGTATTACAGTGCGTGCCAACATTTCACGACTTGTTGGTGGTGCAGGCGAAGATACAATTATCGCACGTGTTGGTGAAGGGATTGTCTCAACAATTGGTTCAAGTGAACATCACTCACAAGTCCTTGAGAACCCTGACAATATTTCAAAAACAGTATTAAGTAAAGGTCTTGACTCAGGTACAGCCTTTGAAATCTTGTCGATTGATATTGCCGATGTAGATATTAGTAAAAACATTGGTGCCGACTTACAAACTGAACAAGCAATTGCTGATAAAAATATTGCACAAGCAAAAGCTGAAGAACGTCGTGCAATGGCTGTTGCACAAGAACAAGAAATGAAAGCACGTGTTCAAGAAATGCATGCGAAAGTTGTAGAAGCTGAAGCAGAAGTACCACTTGCGATGGCAGAAGCACTTCGCTCAGGTAATATCAGCGTCAAAGAATATTACAACTTAAAAAATATTGAAGCAGATACAGGTATGAGAGAAGCGATTAACAAACATTCTCAAGAACAAAATAACACACCATCTGATCAATAAATGAGGTGATTTTATGAGTATGGGTTTCATTATCTTTCTAATCACAATTGCGATTTCAATTTTTAGTGCATTAGGAGATAAACAACATGAAAAACGTCAAAAACAGCAACCACCTCGTCCACAAAAGCCAGTAGAACCCGCTGAAAAGGGGTTTTTCGAAAAGGTGCAAGAGGCGCTTTCCGAAATGGAACAGACATTGTCTGAACCTGAAAAGACTGAGCCAGAAACACCACAAAAACCGTTCCGCGAAGAAAGACAAGCGACGACACGTGTTGAACGCCCTCAGACAATGCGTACGGAGGCTAAGCCTGAACCAGCCCAATCATCTATGAGACGTAATGATGAAGCGCAAGAACGTCAGCGTCTGAATGATATGGTTAGTGAGCGTATGAATCAACTGGATCATGAGTTACACCGTGAGCGTCAAAAACAATTAGCGCATATTGAACGCCGTGCGAAGATGATTATTGAAGATCAGTATTTATCGAATCGTACGAAGCAGATTAAGTTGAAGGCACTAACGGATGCAACGAACGTAAAGGCAACGTCTTCAAAAGGGATGACTTTTTCAGACAATGAAGTCGTCAATGGTATGATTTGGTCTGAGATTTTAAACAAACCGAAACAACTATAAATTAAGATAGCGAGTTGAAACGACACACAAAGTCGAATCAGCTCGCTTTTTCGTTATTGCAGGGGCTAAGCATTGGTAGGCGGTAGCGTTGACTGAAGTGAAATACGGACTCGTAAGCTATTTTACTACTCTAGGAGAACATCGGAATCTTTGTGATAAATGAGACACTGTCCCACTCACGAAACGCTAAAATCATGGTATAATATAGGCAAGTGTGAAAGGATTTTAATTGTATCTGATCTCTGATTTTTGATAGATTAAAGTTAACAATGAAGTAAAGGAGCGACTGTATGCCTGAAATTATTCAGATAGATGATATCCACCAAGCACAAGCGTTGTTAGGCAATAATGACGAACATATTGCGCTTGTTGAAAATGCATTCGGGGTTATCATTCATGCGCGTGGACAAGAAGTTGCAGTGAAAGGACAAAAAGTTACAGATGTCACAGCAGCTGAGTCAGTATTACGCAACTTATTAAAAGTCATCGAGAAAGGTGAAAACATTGCTGTTAAAGATGTACAAGCAGCGATTAAAATGGCGAAAAACGGAACGATCGAACATTTAATCGATTTATATGATGAAGCAATTACGAAAGATGCATATGGTAAAACGATACGACCAAAAACAATGGGGCAACGTATGTATATACATGCGATGAAACAACATGACCTTGTATTTGGTATCGGACCAGCTGGGACAGGGAAGACATTTTTAGCAGTTGTTTATGCTGCGAAAGCATTACGTGCAGGACAAGTTAAACGCATTGTATTAACACGACCAGCTGTGGAAGCAGGGGAATCGCTCGGTTTTTTACCAGGTGACTTGAAAGAAAAGGTCGATCCGTATTTACGTCCATTATACGATGGGTTGCACACAGTATTAGGCGTGGAACAAACGACGCGTTTTATCGAACGTGGCGTCATTGAAATTGCACCACTTGCGTACATGCGCGGACGTACATTGGATGATGCATTCGTCATACTGGATGAGGCACAAAATACAACGCAAGCACAGATGAAGATGTTTTTAACACGTTTAGGTTTCGGCTCTAAAATGGTCGTAACGGGTGATAAAACACAAATCGACTTACCGAAAGGCGTAAAAAGTGGGCTTGTAGAGGCAGAGCAACGTCTAAAAGGACTTAAAGGGTTAAGCATACAGCACCTTGACCAGGCAGATGTGGTACGTCATCCACTCGTTGGCCGCATTATTACACGATATGAGGAGGAATAACATGTTCACTATTGATTTTAATGATCATACCGAATTAGTAGAACAAGCATGGATTGACCAGATTGAGCGCTTGCTTACATTTGCGAAACAGCAAGAAGGTATTGAGGAAGCAGCTGAGCTATCCGTTAGTTTTGTAGATAAGACAGAAATTCAAGAAATCAATCGTGATTATCGAGATAAAGATAAAGTAACAGATGTTATTTCGTTTGCGTTTGAAGAAGAAGAGGATGTATTTGAAGGTGCAGATATTCCACGCGTCTTAGGTGATATTATTATTTGTACAGATGTAGCTAAAGACCAAGCTGAACAATACAATCATTCTTTTGAGCGTGAATTAGGCTTTCTCGCACTGCACGGTTTTTTACATTTACTCGGCTATGATCATATGACCGAAGCAGATGAAAAAGAAATGTTTGGACGCCAAGACGCTATCCTAACAGCATTTGGCTTAACGAGAGACGCATGATTGCACGATTCAAGCATGCGTTCGAAGGTGGCTGGACACTGTTAACGAAGGATCATAATTTTTTGATGCATTTGATAGCGGGTGGTGTTGCGATTGTACTTGGATTTGCATGCCATATTAGCTTACTAGAATGGCTGTTTATCATTACGGCTATTTTCATTGTTTGGTTAACTGAAGCGCTCAATACAGCCATTGAGTATGCGGTTGATTTGGTTACGACTGACTATCATATCGATGCAAAACGCGCCAAAGATATTGCTGCCTTTAGTGTACTGCTTGCTTCGATTTTTGCATTAATCATTGGCGCTATCATATTTTTACCAAAATTATTTTGAGGAGATGACGCTTATGTCATACACAGACAAACATTTTGAAGAAGTAAGAAAAGCACAACAAAATGCCTACGCACCATACAGCGAATTCAAAGTGGGCGCGTACCTTTTAACGAAAGATGGTAAAACTTTTTACGGTGCAAATATTGAAAACGCAGCGTATCCAGCGACAATTTGTGCAGAACGTTCAGCGCTTGTTGCGGCGATGTCACAAGGTTATCGTCCGGGCGACTTTGAATCAATCACAGTAACGGTCGATAGCGATGAAGTTTCTTCACCATGTGGCACATGTCGTCAGGTGTTGAAAGAATTATGTGATGATGATATGCCTGTTTATATGACGAACCATAAAGGCGAAATGAAAGAACGAACGGTTGCAGAATTATTACCACTTGGATTTTCAGGAAAGGATTTAAATAACTAATGAATGAATATAAATCGGGATTTGTTACGATTATTGGCCGCCCAAACGTTGGGAAATCAACTTTTGTAAATAGAGTGATTGGCCATAAAATTGCGATTATGTCGGATAAAGCACAGACGACACGCAATAAAATACAAGGTGTTATGACGCAAGATGATGCCCAAATTATTTTCTTGGATACACCCGGTATTCATAAACCAAAACATAAACTAGGTGACTACATGATGAAAGTAGCGAAAAATACGCTATCTGAAATTGATGCGGTTATGTTTATGGTTAATGCGAATGAGGAGATTGGTCGAGGCGATCAGTACATTATGGAAATGCTTAAGACGGTCAAAACACCTGTCTTCTTAGTGTTGAACAAAATCGACTTAGTACATCCTGATGACTTAATGCCTAAAATCGAGCAATATCAAGCGTATATGTCATTTGCAGAAATTATTCCGATTTCTGCGTTGGAAGGTCATAACGTTGATCATTTTCTTAACGTACTGAAAAGTTACCTGCCTGAAGGACCACAATACTATCCAGACGGTCAAATTTCAGATCACCCTGAACAATTCGTTGTAAGCGAGTTAATCCGTGAAAAAATCTTACAAACAACATCTGAAGAAATTCCACACTCAATTGGCGTTAACGTTGAACGTATGGTTCAAGAGTCTGAGGATCGTGTAAGAGTTGAAGCGGTGATTTACGTTGAACGTGATTCACAAAAAGGCATCGTTATCGGTAAGGGTGGTAAAAAACTGAAAGAAATCGGTAAACGTGCACGATTAGATATTGAACATTTGCTCGGTTCAAAAGTGTATCTTGATTTATGGGTGAAAGTTCAAAAAGACTGGCGTAACAAATCTCATTTTATTAAACAAATGGGCTATGTTGAAGACGAATAGGTAACAAGGTGGGGCGATAAATGCTCGTCAAACAAAAAGGGATTATTATTAAGACGGTTGATTATGGCGAATCGGATAAAATCATTACTGTACTGAATGAACACGGGGCGAAAATTCCGTTGATGGTAAGACGTGCTAAAAAGGCCAAATCGGGATTACAAGCATCGACGCAGTTATTTGTGGAAGGTTTGTTTATATACAACAAGTGGCGCGGCATGGGGACGTTAACGTCAGTAGATGTCATCAATAGCCATTACGATTTGCGTATCGACTTATTTACAAATAGTTATGCGACGTTGTGTTTAGAGACGATTGACGGTGCTTTTGATGCCGATAAAGTTGACCCACAGATGTATGCGTTATTAACGTTTGCACTTACGCAAATTGATGCGGGCGTTTCAGCACAACTCGTCGCAAATATCGTCATGTTAAAATGCATCACGTATTATGGTTTTGACATTAACTTGACGCATTGTGCGGTTAAAAACACGGATGAACCTGGTGAATTTGTCGGGTATAGTTTTAAATATGATGGTGTCATTTCTAAAACAGCGGCGCACCTAGATTCCCATTTAATGCCGTTGTCGAACAAAGCACTCTATTTAATGGCGATACTGAAACAACTGCCATTATCTAAAATTAATAGCCTTTCAATTCATGAAGACATTATTGAAGAAATGTCACAGTTTATTTTAATGATTTATAAAGAATATGCGGGGATGTATTTTAAAAGTCAGCGCATGATAAACCAATTGCGTCGTTTCAATGCGTCGTTCGAATAACAAGCAAAAAGCATTGCAGTTTTATGGTGAACATAAAATGCAATGCTTTTTAATTAAGTTAATTTAGAATTTTACTTTTTCTGCTAAGAATGCATTTAATTCGCTAATTGGCATACGCACTTGTTCCATTGTGTCACGATGACGTACTGTCACTTGTTGGTCTTCAAGTGAATCGAAGTCAAACGTTATACAGTATGGTGTACCGATTTCATCTTGACGACGGTAACGTTTACCGATTGATTGTGACTCATCAAAGTCTACAACGAATTCTTCGCTCAATTGCTCGTATACTTTAATGGCATCTGCAGACAATTTCTTGCTTAATGGTAAAATTGCTGCTTTGTATGGTGCGATGGCAGGGTGGAAGTGTAATACTGTACGTGCGTCTTTGCTACCTTCAACACCTTCTTCATCGTATGCATCACATAAGAATGCTAACGTCACACGGTCTGCACCAAGTGATGGTTCAATACAATATGGAATGTATTTTTCGTTAGTTTCTGGATCGTGGTATCTGAAGTCATCACCAGAATGTTCACTATGTTGTTTTAAGTCATAGTCTGTACGACTTGCGATACCCCATAGCTCACCCCAACCGAATGGGAAGCGGAATTCGATATCTGTTGTTGCGTTAGAGTAGTGTGATAACTCATCTTCGTCATGATCACGTAAACGGAGGTTTTCATCATTTAAACCTAAGTCTTTTAACCATTTCGCTGCAAATTCTTTCCAGTAGTTTTGCCATTCGATTTCAGTACCTGGTTTACAGAAGAATTCAAGTTCCATTTGTTCGAATTCACGTGTACGGAAGATAAAGTTACCTGGTGTAATTTCGTTACGGAAAGATTTACCGATTTGACCGATACCAAATGGCAATTTCTTTCTCATTGAACGTTGTACGTTTTTATAGTTTACGAAAATACCTTGTGCTGTCTCAGGACGCATGAAGATTTCGTTTGTAGAATCTTCAGTAACACCTTGGAATGTTTTGAACATTAAGTTGAATTGACGAATGTCTGTCCAGTTTGCTGTACCGCTGACTGGGCAAGTGATACCTTCTTCGTCAATGACACGTTTCATTTCTTCAAAACTCATACCGTCAGCAATGAAGTTTTCGTCGCCTTTAACATTCGCCATATAATCTTCAATTAATTTGTCTGCACGGTAACGAATTTTACTATCTTTGTTGTCGATCATTGGGTCATTGAAGTTACCAATGTGACCTGACGCTTCCCATGTTTTAGGGTTCATTAAGATGGCAGCATCTAAACCAACGTTATAAGGGGATTGCGTGATGAATTTTTTCCACCATGCTTTTTTGATGTTATTTTTTAATTCAACACCTAGCGGACCGTAATCCCATGTGTTTGCAAGACCACCGTAGATTTCACTACCTGGGAAGACGAATCCTCTGTGTTTCGCCAATTGAACAATTGTATCCATATTTTTTTCCATTGCTGTTCACTCCTTCAAAATAAAAAGCCCCAAGGCAAAGAAATAAATTCTTAACCTTGGGACGAATTAACATTGTAATCCGCGGTTCCACCCAAATTAGTGTCGCCACTCGCTTTAGTTCATTTAAGTTGTATGCCAATTAAATGTGTTAAGCTTTCACTGTCCTTAACTCGCTTTAATCAATATTTTATGCTATCAATGGTAGAAAGGCAAGTGAAAACATAATTGTATAACAATAAATTACAAGCTATAATAGTGTTTATATTATAAATCATTGCCACAAATTATATGAAGTGCAGTCTTTAGACGTTAATACAATAAAGAATATCAATAAATATGATGCTAATATTTAGAAAAGGAGGCAATTCTGCTATTTAATGAGCATAACCTTGTAACGGTTTTAAATAGTCAGAGATGATCATCGAACTCAATCAACGACAAGAAAAAATTATAGAAATCGTAAAATCATCGGGACCTATTACGGGTGAGAAAATTGCTGAACAACTCAACTTGACACGTGCAACATTAAGACCTGACTTAGCAATTTTAACCATGTCAGGATTTTTAGAAGCACGACCACGCGTAGGTTACTTTTATTCAGGTAAATCACGCGCACAGCTGTTAACAGAACCACTTAAAAATCAAATTGTAAAAGATTATCAATCACATCCTGTTATTTTAAAAAGTGATGTGACAGTTTATGATGCTATTTGTGCTATATTCATTGAAGATGTTGGCACACTATTTATTGTAAATGCGGACAATGAGCTCGTAGGTGTTGTTTCTCGTAAAGACTTATTACGCGCATCAATGGCAGGGCAAGATATTCACAATATGCCGGTGAATATTATTATGACACGCATGCCGAACATCGTATTGCTGAAAGAAAACGACTATGTGCTTTATGCAGCAAAACAAATGATTGATAAAGAGATAGACTCTATTCCAATTGTTAAAGAAAAAGAAAATGGCAATTATGAAGTAACTGGCCGAATATCAAAAACGACAATTACAAAATTATTCGTATCATTATTTGATCAGTAGGAGGCAATCAACAATGGCTAATACAAAAATTATCATCGCATCAGACTCAGTTGGTGAAACAGCTGAACTTGTCGCAAAGGCGTGTATGTCGCAATTTAATAATTGTGAAGTAACTTCTGAAATAATGCGCTACCCATATATTGAAACGAAACAAAACATTGATGAAGTCATCGCAATGGCAAAAGAATGTGACAGCATTGTCATTTATACACTCGTAAAACCCGAAATTCGTGAATATATGGAAGGACTCATTGTTGAACATAATATTAAATCGGTCGATATTATGGGACCAATTATGCAAACGATGGAACATGTATTCCAACAAGCACCGTTAAATGAACCAGGTATCGTTCATAAGCTCGATGAAGACTACTTCAAAAAAATCGAAGCAATGGAGTTTGCAGTAAAATACGATGACGGTAAAGATCCAAAAGGGCTTCCGAAAGCGGATATCGTGTTAATTGGTGTATCACGCACATCAAAAACACCGATTTCTCAATATTTGGCGCACAAACGCTACAAAGTGATGAACGTACCAATCGTTCCTGAAGTATCACCACCTGATATGTTATTTGAAATCGACCCAAAAAAATGTGTTGCGCTTAAAATTAGTCCTGAAAAATTAAATGCCATTCGTAAAGAGCGTTTAAAACAACTCGGATTATCGGATTCAGCACGATATGCTAATGACAAACGCATTGAAGAAGAACTCGACTATTTCAATCGTATTGTTGAAAAAATCGGCTGCCCAGTGCTAGATGTTTCTGAAAAAGCAATTGAAGAAACTGCCAATAACATCATTCAAATTATCGAGCATAAAGATTCCATTTTAAATTAAAAAATAGTATAATAGTGACGTTATTCTAAAGTCATTCAGATGTTTAGCAATGCATTGTAGAAGACAAATTAATAGGTGATGTGTGTGAGAATACCACAAACAACAATTGATGAAATAAAACAAAATACTGACATATTAGATGTTGTCAGCGAATATGTGAAATTAGAAAAAAGAGGACGCAATTATATCGGTTTGTGTCCTTTTCATGATGAGAAAACACCTTCATTTACAGTGTCAGAAGATAAACAAATCTGTCACTGTTTTGGCTGTAAAAAAGGGGGCAATGTTTTTCAATTCATTCAAGAAATTGAAAAAGTGTCATTTGCTGAAGCGGTAAAACATCTCGGTGAAAGAGCGAATATCAAGGTACAGACGGAACATACTGCACCGACACAAGATATTGCTTCTGATGACCTAATGATGATTCAGATGCACGAAGAATTGCTCGATTATTACCATTATTTGTTGAAAAAGACGGTTGAAGGGGAAGTTGCTTTAAACTATCTTTATCAACGTGGGTTTACCGATGAGATGATTGACCAGCGTAAAATCGGCTATGCCCCTAATGCAGCCAACTTTGCAACAGATTATATGGAGAAAAAAGGCTATGACTTAGCATTGGGCTACGAAGCGGGGATTTTGTCGAGAAACGAATCTACGTTTAATTATTATGATAGATTTCGTGACCGTATTATTTTCCCATTGCCGAATGCACAAGGTCGTGTGATCGGATATTCGGGGCGTGCATACCATG
This sequence comes from Staphylococcus rostri, assembly GCF_002902145.1. GTDB lineage: Bacteria > Bacillota > Bacilli > Staphylococcales > Staphylococcaceae > Staphylococcus > Staphylococcus rostri. Next base: position 38,999 of record NZ_PPRF01000019.1, read on the forward strand.
GTGACCAAACGCCGAAGTACTTAAACAGTTCTGAATCGCCTATCTTCCAGAAGCGTAAGTTGCTATATAATTTGGATAAGGCACGTAAAAGTATTCGCCAACAAGATGAAATCATTCTATTAGAAGGTTTTATGGATGTTATCAAAACGAGCGAAGCAGGACTTAGCAATGTTGTCGCAAGTATGGGAACACAGATTTCTAAAGAACATATGACGATTCTTAAAAAACTGTGTAAAAACGTTACGATGATGTTTGATGGTGACTTCGCAGGTACACAGGCAACTTTAAAAACTGGACAAGCATTGTTAGAACAACAGTTTGATGTATTCGTCATCCAATTGCCTACAGATATGGACCCGGATGAGTATATTGAAAAATACGGTGCAGAAAGGTTTCTAGAGTTTGTAGCGAATGAAAAGAAATCATTTGTGTCATTTAAATTGAAGCAGCATCAACAAGAGATACAAAATAACGACCTTGCATATGAACAACATTACAAAGTGTTTATTGAAGATGCCGCATTGATACAATCACAAATTTTACGACAAAAAGTTGTACAAGAAGCCGCTCACGTGTTTAAAGTACAGCCAGATAGTCTATTACATGAAGTAGAACAACGTCATCCACAAACGAATTATCAACAACACGTACCGAACGTGCAACAAGTTGTACAACCTATTAGATTATCGAAAAATGAAAAAGCTGAACGCGCCGTTTTGAAGCATTTTTTCAATGATAAAGCTTTATTTTTACGTTTTTATCAAGATATTGAAGAAAGTGACTTTACAAATGAACATTTTAAACGTATATTTAATATCTTACAGGAATATTATGCAGAACATGAGCAATTTACAATCAGTGATATATTAGGATACATCAATCAGGACGATGTCAAAGAAACACTTATTCAGCTCGTAGATTATCCACTGAACTATAGTCCCTACGAACATGAAATGCTGGACTACATTTCAGTGATGACGTCCAATCGTGCATCAGAATCTATAGAAACATTACAAGCACGATTAAATGAAGCCATTCGTATTGGGGATAGTGACGCACAAAAATATTATTTAGAACAGATTGTAAATAAAAAAAGAGAGCTATTAAGAAGTAAAGATTAATTTCGGGAGGCCTTTTTATGTCTGACAACCAAGTAAAAGTAATCAAAAAAGAAACAATCGATCCGACACTCACAATTGAAGATGTGAAGAAGCAATTGATTGAAAAGGGGAAAAAAGAGGGTCATTTAAGCCATGAAGAGGTAGCAGAAAAACTGCAAAATTTTGAGATGGATTCTGATCAAATGGACGAATTTTTCGACATGATCAATGACAATGACATCCAACTTGTTAATGAAAAAGATAGCACAGATACTGACGAAAAGCTCAACCCGAACGACTTGAGTGCACCTCCAGGCGTTAAAATTAACGACCCTGTTCGTATGTACTTAAAAGAAATCGGACGTGTGAACTTATTAAGCGCGCAAGAAGAGATTGAACTTGCTAAGCGAATTGAACAAGGTGATGAAGTAGCGAAAGCCCGTCTTGCTGAAGCCAATTTACGTCTTGTTGTAAGTATCGCAAAACGTTACGTTGGTCGTGGTATGTTGTTCTTAGACCTTATCCAAGAAGGAAATATGGGCTTAATTAAAGCCGTTGAAAAGTTCGACTTCAGCAAAGGGTTCAAGTTCTCAACATACGCAACATGGTGGATTCGTCAAGCCATTACACGTGCCATTGCTGACCAAGCACGTACAATTCGTATTCCAGTGCACATGGTCGAAACAATCAATAAGCTCATCCGTGTTCAACGTCAATTACTACAAGATCTAGGCCGTGATCCATTACCAGAAGAAATCGGGGAAGAAATGGATTTACCACCTGAAAAAGTACGCGAAATCTTAAAAATCGCACAAGAGCCTGTATCATTAGAAACACCTATCGGAGAAGAAGATGACAGCCATTTAGGTGACTTTATTGAGGACCAAGAGGCACAAAGCCCTTCTGATCATGCGGCATACGAGTTATTAAAAGAGCAGTTAGAAGATGTTTTAGACACATTAACAGACCGTGAAGAAAATGTATTGCGCTTACGTTTCGGTTTAGATGATGGACGTACACGCACGCTTGAAGAAGTCGGTAAAGTGTTCGGTGTAACAAGAGAACGTATTCGACAAATCGAGGCAAAAGCGCTTCGTAAGTTAAGACACCCAAGTCGCAGTAAACGACTTAAAGACTTTATGGACTAATACTTTAGTTCCATCATAAATTGAATTTATGCATAGACGGGAAGATAACCCATTTTGAAAATGTGGCTGTTATTCCCGTCTTTTTATCATGTCAACAATAGTCATAGTCTTAAAAAATAAAAATCTGTATAATAGATTAAGAAATTAGAGTTGTATAATTAAAGGAGTCACGAGAATGATACCAATTAATCGACGTTTACAAAAAGTGAGTGAATATATTATAGGAGATAGTCTAGCTGACATTGGCTCAGACCATGCCTTTTTACCAATGTACAGTCTTGAACAAGGGCAAATCAAATCAGCCATCGCAGGTGAAGTGATTCCGGGTCCATATCAATCTGCGGTTAACAGCGTGCAAAGACATGGTTACCATAACCAAATTGATATTCGTCTAGGCGATGGCTTAACGATTCTAAATCCAGAAGATGATCATGTAGACACTGTCACTATTTGTGGAATGGGCGGACCGCTTATTGCGAAAATCTTAACACAGGGCTTTGAACACATTCCATATCGCCCAAGACTCATCCTGCAATCCAATATTCAATCTGAACCGATTCGTCGATTTTTACAGGCTAATGGCTATCAGATTGTCACTGAAACATTAATTAAAGAGCGCGCACACATTTATGAAATTATTGTTGCTGACCCAGGTACAATGACTTTATCAGCACGAGATTTGAAATTCGGCCCGTTTTTACACCCGAATCCTTCAGAACTGTTTGTAGAAAAATGGACGCGTGAAATTGAAGCTTTACATGATATTAAGGAACAATTAGATCCGGTTCGTCATCAAGCGCGATATGATGAAATTACGAGACAAGAAAATGAAATCAAAGAGGTGTTAAATCAATGAAATTAAGCACATTTCTATCTATTTTAAATGACAACGTCCCTTTTGATAGTGCTGAATCGTGGGATAATGTTGGCTTACTTGTCGGTGATCGAACGTCAGATATTTCAGGCATTATGACGGCGCTCGATTGTACGGCGGAGGTCGTTGATGAAGCGATTGAAAAAGGGTGTAACACCATCGTTGCACATCATCCACTCATTTTTAAAGGGATGCGCGCGATTACAGCCGATGAAGGTTATGGCAACATTATTTATAAATTGATTCAAAACAATATGAATCTAATCGCTATGCATACGAATTTGGATGTACATCCACAAGGGGTTAACGCAATGCTTGCTGATTGTCTAGGACTTGAATCGTGTCGTATCCTAATGCCTGAAACGACAGACTACTACAAAGTTCAAGTTTATATTCCCGAAGCAGATGCGGATGCGTTTAAGCTTCGATTATCAGAACAGGGGCTCGCGACAGAAGGAAACTATGAACACGCATTTTTCAACACGCGTGGTAAAGGGCAGTTCAAACCTGTCGGCGATGCACAACCACATATCGGTGAAGTCGGCACAATTGAAACAGTGGATGAAGTGAAAATTGAATTTATGATTGACGGCACACAACGAAAATTAGCAGAACAGTTAATTCAACAATATCATCCTTATGAAACACCCGTTTATGACTTTATTCCATTACAAAAAGACATCCAACGCGGTTTAGGCATGATCGGACAATTGCCGCAATCAATGACTGTTGCACAATTTGTTGCGCACGTTAAGACACAGTTGGATATGCCGAGTGTTCGTTTTATCGGTAATCCACACGCTCAGATTGAGACGGTTGCGTTAATAGGTGGCTCTGGTATCGGATACGAAATGACAGCAATGAAGCAAGGTGCTGACATTTTCTTAACAGGCGATATTAAACATCATGATGCATTAGACGCTAAAATTGCAGGTATGAATTTATTAGACATCAATCATTATAGTGAGCATGTAATGAAAGAAGGGCTTGTTAAGCTCCTCAATCAATGGATTTCACAACAATTTGACGGTCAGATTGTCGCGTCTACAACACATACAGACCCATATCAATATATGTAAAAAATATCCCCTTAATCGGCATGAACGATTAGGGGATATTTACGTTATTCCATAATTTCAACAGGCTTTGCTTTTTTAATTTTAGGTAAGATTTTTTCAACCGGCACATTAGAAGTTGTGTCGTGTGTCGATGGATCTAACGGATCATAGTTGTTGAAGAAATTAATGACTTCTTTAACAATTGGCGTTGGCGTTGATGCACCAGCTGTTACCGCGACCGTTTCAACACCGTCAAGCCATTCCAAGTTAAGTTGAGAAATATCAGCAATACGATATGAATTGGTATGTGCAATATCTTTTGACACTTGCGCTAGGCGGTTAGAGTTGTTACTTTTTGGATCGCCCACTACGATTAATAAATCCGCTTGTCCCGCTTGGTTCGCAACCGCTTCTTGACGTACTTGAGTCGCTTGACAAATTTCTTTATGTTGCTCAATATGCGGATACTTCTCTTGCAAATCTTCCATCAAATGTAATACGTCCCACTGAGACATTGTCGTTTGATTCGTTACAATCAACGGATAGTCATGCAAACTATCAGGTAACGCATCAACATCTTCTTTTGTTTCCACAAGATGGACGATTTCAGGCGCAACACCGACAGCCCCCTCTGGCTCTGGGTGGCCTTTTTTACCAATGTACACAACATGATAACCAGCCGCTTTTTTCGCTCTAATCAGTTCGTGAGTATTTTCAACATCTGGACACGTTGCATCAATACATGTTAATCCTTTGTCTCTTGCACGTTGCTTCACTTCAGGAGACACACCATGTGCTGTAAAGATGACAGTCCCTGTTTCAATTTGCTCTAGAATTTTAAGGCGATTAGGGCCGTCTAAAGTGATAATACCATCTGATTCGAACGCATCTGTCACATGTTTGTTGTGCACGATCATTCCAAGTATATATATCGGACGTGGCAAGTTCGGGTCTAACGACGCATTGCGCGCAATAACCATTGCATCAACAACCCCATAACAATAACCACGTGGTGTAATTTTTATAATTTCCATAAAGTTCACGAACCTCCTTCAAACATTTATTATAGCAACATCTGTAGCGCATTAAAAGGAAAGGGGCTAGAGCGTACGGTAAAATATTTAGCGTTGATATATGCATAATATGAAGACGCACAAATTTTATAATAAGAACGTGTATAATGCATATGACATTAATCGATATTCGCTATAAACACAAATCAAAGACGTAAAAATTTAAATTTACAACAAAGATTGCGAACAAAATGTCTGTATTTATGATACATCGTCACATTGTTTATTTTCTTTATGCATTATTTCATTTATAATATAGAGATGAATCTTTAAGGAGGCCAAACAATGGCAAAGCATCCATTTGAGCAATTTAACTTTGACTCAGACATATTAGCAGCAATAGACGCATTAAATTTTAAACAACCAACTGATATACAACAACGTGTTATTCCGAAAATGATGAAAAAAACAAACTTAATTGGGCAATCACAAACTGGGACGGGGAAGTCACATGCTTTCTTGCTTCCATTATTTCATCAAATTGACCCAAATATTACGGAACCACAAGCGATTGTCGTTGCGCCTACACGTGAGTTAGCAACGCAGCTATATCATGCAGCGCTTCAATTAGCAGAGCATAAGCAAGGCGTGAAAGTGAGCTTATTTATTGGTGGTACAGATTTTGAAAAAGACAAACAGAAAACAACGATTCAACCACAATTAATTATCGGTACACCTACACGTATTAATGACTTAGCAAAAATCGGTGCGTTACACGTACATCTCGCACATTACTTAGTTGTCGATGAAGCAGACTTAATGATTGATCTCGGTTTAATCCAAGAAGTAGACCAAATCGCTGCAAGACTCGATGATGATACAAAAATGGCGGTATTTAGTGCAACGATTCCGAAATCATTGCATCCATTTCTTAACAAATATTTGGAAAATCCTGCGTTTATTGAAGTCAAAACAACTTCAAAAAATAAAAGCAGCATCCAATTTTACTTAATTCCAACTCGTGGTTCGGCAAAAATCGAAAAAACGATTGAACTCATCCACACATTGAACCCATATCTCGGTATTATTTTCTGTAACAGTCGTGAAAATGCCGACAACTTGGCACAACAACTAACAGCAGAAGGTATTCAAGTGGGTATAATTCATGGTGGCTTATCGCCGCGTGAACGTAAACAACAAATGAAACGTATTCGTAACTTAGAATTCCAATACGTTATTGCGAGTGATTTAGCATCGCGTGGTATCGATATTGAAGGCGTAAGTCACGTAATCAACTTTGATGTACCCAAAGACATTGACTTTTTCACGCACCGTGTAGGTCGTACAGGCCGTGGTAACTACAAAGGTATTGCGATTACGTTATATACGCCAGACGAAGAGTCATTAATCCATCAAATTGAAGCGAAAGGCTATCATTTTGAAAACGTAGATGTTAAGAACGGTGAATTAGTCCCAATCAAGGCACATAACACACGTCGTCTACGTCAAAAGCAAGATGACCATATTACGCAACAAGTGAAACATAAAGTAAAACGCAACAATAAAAAGAAAGTCAAACCTGGCTATAAGAAGAAGTTTAATCAAGAACTTGAAAATCTGAAACGCCAAGAAAAACGTCAATTTAGTCGTCGTAAAAACCGACAAAATCGTAAAAACAAAAAGTAAAGGTAGGATGAATAAATGTTAATCGGATCACATGTCTCAATGAGTGGCAAAAAAATGCTACAAGGCTCAGCAGAAGAAGCGCATGGTTATGGCGCGTCTACATTTATGATCTATACAGGCGCACCCCAAAATACACGTCGTAAACCAATTGAAGAGCTCAACATTGAAGCTGGACAGGCAGCAATGAAAGACTACGGTTTATCAAATATTGTCGTTCATGCACCCTATATTATTAACATTGCGAATACGACAAAACCTGAAGTGTTCCAACTCGGTGTCGACTTTTTACAAAATGAAATCGAACGTACTGAAAAAATTGGAGCACGTGATATTGTGCTACACCCTGGTGCGCACGTTGGTGCAGGTGCTGAAGTGGGAATCAAACGTATTGTTGAAGGCCTTAATGAAGTGCTAACAAATGATAATAATGTACGTATTGCTTTAGAAACAATGGCTGGCAAAGGATCAGAAATTGGGCGTACATTTGAAGAAATTGCACAAATTATTGATGGTGTACACAATAATGATCGCCTTTCTGTATGTTTAGACACGTGTCATATTCACGATGCAGGTTATGATGTCGTGAATGACTTCGATGGCGTATTGAATACATTCGATAAAATCGTTGGCGTTGATCGCATTAAAGTCGTACACGTCAATGACAGTAAAAACCCTATTGGGGCACATAAAGACCGCCATGAAAATATTGGTTTTGGCCATATTGGATTCGACGCGTTAAATTATGTTGTCCATCATGAACAATTCAAAGATATTCCTAAAATTTTAGAAACGCCATATGTTGGCGAAGATAAGAAAAATAAAAAGCCACCATATGCACACGAAATTGAAGCATTCCACAATCAAACGTTTGATGCAGATATGAAAACTAAAATTTTAGCAACGAAATAACAAGACATTCTATAACTATACATGAATGGGAAAGGGAACCATTTCATGTATAGTTTTCGTCATTTTATAGTCGTAAACATTACTATTTACATTTAAGGTTTGGACGTATATAGTAATTAATGAGGTGAAACGATCATGCAACCTGTTTTCGAGTTAAAAGATATTGATTTTTATTTTGAAAATAAAAAAGTACTAGAAGACATCAATATTCGTATTAATAAAGGGGAGTTTTTAGCGATTGTCGGTCCTAATGGTGCTGGTAAATCAACTCTACTCAAGTTAATTCTTGGATTATTGCCGATTCAAAAAGGGGAAATTTTTGTAGACGGTGTCGCTTATCATAAAAGTTTAACGACGGATAAGATTAGTTACGTATCACAGAAAGCATCAGCGGTTACGGCAGGCTTTCCTGCGACTGTGAACGAAGTGGTGCTCAGTGGTTTAACACGTCAGAAAAGGTTGTTTAGATGGTTCAATCGTCAAGATCAACAGAAGGTAGACCATGTGCTCGAGCGTCTTAATATTAGTCATCTAAAAAGCAAAAATATTGCTGAACTATCTGGCGGCCAGCAACAACGTGTGTTGATTGCAAGAGCGCTTGTCAGCAACCCAACTGTTTTAATATTGGATGAACCGACAAACGGCATTGATGCGAAACACGTTGGTGAATTTTATAATACATTGGACAGTTTAAAAAAAGAAGGCGTAACGATTATTCTAGTTACACATGATATTGGTGTCGTCGCAGATACGGCAACTGAAGTCGCATGTATTAACAAGCACCTTCATTTTCATGGGACAGCTCATGAATTTAAGTCGCTTGATAAAGTAGAAATTTCAAAAATATATGGTCATCCAATTAAGTTCGTTGACCATAAACACGATAGGGATTGTTGTTTATGATTGATGCATTATTAAATTTTGAATTTATCAGGTATTCATTTATAAGTGGCCTCTTAATCGGTTTAATTGCGCCATTAATCGGTACTTTTATTGTAGTACGTCGACTGTCATTAATCGCGGATGCATTAAGTCACGTAACTTTAGGCGGGATTTCATTCGGTATGTTTTTAATTTCGGCAGTCCCATTTTTTGTTGATATTAACCCAATATGGACGGGTATTTTATTCTCGATTATTGGTGCGCTGTTAATCGAAAATCTGCGAAACTCATACAAAAATTATCAAGAAATTGCGATACCAATCATTATGAGTACAGGTATCGGCTTGAGTGCCATCTTTATTTCTCTTGCAGATGGCTTTAATCAAGAGCTTGTAGGCCTTTTATTTGGGTCAATCAGTGCCGTTTCGTTAAGCGACTTAGTGACGATTATTACTATTACGATACTCGTGCTACTATTTATTTTACTATTTTATAAAGAGCTCTTTATCTTGTCATTTGACTCAGAGTATAGCCAAGTTATCGGCATTCCAAAATGGATTCAATTTTTATTTATCGTCATTGTTGCACTTGTTATTTCGGCATCTATGCGTGTCATCGGTGTGTTACTTGTAAGTGCACTTATTACATTACCAGTGGCGATTGCCATGCGTTGGACTAAAGGCTATAAGCAATTTATCGTTATGAGCATTCTGATTGGTGAGTTTTCAGTTATTACAGGTCTGATTTCAGCATTTTATTTAAATATCTCACCGGGTGGGATTATTGTAGTGATTCTCGTCCTACTACTTTGTCTCACAATGTTTTATCAAGCAATTACTAAAGGACGCGTTAAAGGAGTGAAAACGAATGGAAACTAAAAAAGCTATTCAATTACTCAAAGATGAAGGACATAAATATACAGATAAACGTCGTGACATGATAGAGATTTTTGTTAAAGAAGATAAATATATTAACGCGAAACACGTACAAAAATTAATGAATGACACGTACCCTGGCATTTCATTCGATACGATTTACCGCAATCTGCATTTGTTTAAAACGCTAGGTATCATTGAAAGTACAGAGTTAGACGGCGAAATGAAATTTAGAATTGCATGCACAAATCATCACCATCATCACTTTATTTGTAAATCATGCGGGGATACAAAGGTGATTGACTACTGCCCAATGACAGAAATTAAAAAATCATTGCCGGAAGTTGAAATTGAAATGCACAAACTTGAAGTCTATGGCATTTGCGAAAAATGTCGTTAAAAATAAGCCTTGTAAGCACGACGAAACGTGTTTACAAGGCTTATTTTTGTATTCCCACTGAGGCTTCATTTAGAGGCTCTCGGCAGAACTGCCACGATTTTACCAAAACTTTGAGAGCACTACAGAAATCTTATGCGTAGAACTAAAAAGGGGACAGCATCAATATGCCATCCCGCCTAGAAATTTTATTATTGTGCTGCTTTGTTATGGTTTTCTTCCCATTCTGCAGCTAACTTATCAATTTCCATTTTCAGTTCATCGACCATTGTTTCTTCAGGTACTTTACGAACTGTTTTTCCTTTCATAAACAACAATCCTTCGCCACGTGCACCAGCAATACCAATATCCGCTTCTCGTGCTTCACCCGGACCGTTTACCGCACATCCGAGCACGGCTACTTTTAATGGTACTTGAAGTTTTTCAATATAGTCTTCAACTTCATTTGCAATAGAAATCAAGTCAATTTCAATACGGCCACAAGTGGGGCAGGCAATTAATGTCGCTGCGTTACTTGCAAGACCAAACGCTTTCAATAATGATTTGGCCACTTTTACTTCTTCTACTGGATCTGCAGATAATGAAATTCGGCATGTATTACCAATACCTAAAGCTAAAATCGCACCTAAACCAGCTGAAGATTTGACTGTTCCGTTAAATAATGTACCACTTTCTGTAATACCAAGATGTAACGGATAATCAAAGGCTTGTGCTGCTTTTGTATATGCTTCAATTGCTAAGTTCACGTCACTTGCTTTCATTGATACGATAATATCGTGGAAATCAAGATCTTCTAATATTTTAATATGATGTAATGCACTTTCTACCATACCGTCTGCAGTAGGATAGCCATATTTTTTAAGAATGTGTTTTTCTAATGAACCGGCATTAACACCAATACGAATTGGAATACCTTTCGCTTTACATGCTTCTACAACAGCTTCTACTTTTTCGCGTCGTCCGATATTCCCTGGATTGATACGAATTTTATCTGCACCATTTTCAATCGCAATTAACGCTAATTTATAATTAAAATGAATGTCTACAACGAGTGGAATATTAATTTGTGCTTTTATATCTTTAATCGCATGTGCATCTTCTTCATTCGGACATGCTACACGAACAATTTGGCAGCCAGCTTCTTCAAGACGCTTGATCTCTGCAACAGTTGCCTCTACATCATGGGTTTTCGTTGTCGTCATACTTTGGATTACAACTTCATCAGAACCACCAATAGTTAAATTACCAACTTTGACAGGTCGTGTATTTTTACGATGTGTAATTTCAGACATGTTTGAAACTCCTTTATAACTAATTTATAAATTGAAAATGCACTTTGACAGGCTATTCTTTTCAACGTTAATATACATTATACAATATCGATAGGGCGTTATTCAAAACAATGAACCCTTTTATATGACTTTTTATGTTTAAGAAAATGTAAAATGTGTAATATGATAAGTATTCCGAGTAAAAGATTCACCTTTATAAGCAGAATGATTGTAAGTGGTGTCAAAGACTTGTTATAGTATAACTGGAATCAACAATTAGGAGGATGATTAATTATGGCTTTCGAATTACCAAAATTACCTTATGCATACGACGCATTAGAACCACACTTTGATAAAGAAACAATGGAGATTCATCATACAAAACATCACAACACATATGTGACTAAGTTGAATGCTGCTGTTGAAGGTACAGAGTTTGAAAACAAATCTATCGAAGAACTTGTTGCAAACTTAAACGACGTACCTGAAGAAAAACGCACTGCAGTACGCAACAATGGTGGCGGTCACTTAAACCACTCATTATTCTGGCAACTTTTAACACCTAACTCAGAAGAAAAAGGTGAAGTTGTTGAAAAAATTACTGAAAAATGGGGTAGCTTAGACAGCTTCAAACAAGAATTTGCTGATAAAGCTGCTGCACGTTTCGGTTCAGGTTGGGCATGGTTAGTTGTAGACAATGGCGAATTAGCAATTGTGACAACACCTAACCAAGACAACCCAGTAACTGACGGCAAAACTCCTTTATTAGGTCTTGATGTATGGGAACATGCATACTACCTTAAATACCAAAACAAACGTCCAGATTACATCAATGCATTCTGGAGCGTTGTAAACTGGGAAAAAGTAGACGAGTTATTCCAAGCTGCAAAATAATATTGTAATTTTTGAAATTAACAACATGTAATCGTAACTAACTTTGTCATGAATACATGTTAAGTATTGAAACTTCAAAAATATACAAAAACACACCAAAAGTACACCTTTCTATTTGTTTTACAATAAATGGAGAGGTGTTTTTATATGGAAAATAAAAAAACAAGACGTAATAAGACACATGTAGATTTAGATATTTTTGAAAAGGTTAAGGAAATAATCATAGCAGAAAAGGAGAGACAAAATTTATCAATCAATACTATTACTTCATATGCAAAAGTATTTAAAGCGATGACAGATTTGAGACAACGTAATCTTTTTGATAAATGAGATGCCTGTCCCACTCCTACAAAATTTCTTTGCTTTTTTTCAATAAAATATTAGCCAAACAGCAAATTTTCATATATCATTTTAGTATGAAATCTGTGCGAATAGAGGTAGGTTGTGTTGTTAAAACGTTTAAAAGAAAGAACGAATGATGAAAAGATGCGCAATCGTATGAATAAGCGCATCAATTTTATCTTTGGTGTTATTATTTTTGCCTTTGTTGCAATTGTCTTGAGGCTCGGCTACCTACAAATTGCACAAGGCTCACATTATAGCCAAATGATTCGTGAAAGTGAGAATGTAACGGTCAATGAGTCCGTACCAAGAGGGAGAATTTTAGATCGAAATGGTCGTGTCATTGTAGATAATGCCTCTAAAAAAGCTATTACATATACGCGAGGTAAGAAAACCGATCAAGAAGAAATCTTAGATACTGCGAAACGATTGGCAAAACTCATTAAAATGGACACGCAAAAGATTACTGAGCGTGATAAAAAAGATTTTTGGATTACCAACCATCCTGATGAAGCGCAAAAGCGTATGAAAAAAGAGCTCGTTCTTTATAAAAATGGGGATATATCTCAAGAAGATTATGACCAAAAGTTACGCGATAAAATAACGGAAAAAGATCTTAAAACATTAAGCGATAGCGACTTGCAAGTACTGGCGGTTTATCGTGAAATGATGCAAGGTAGTACGTTAAGTCCACGAACGATTAAGAACGAGAACGTATCTGATAAAGAATACGCTGCTGTATCACAACAACTTTCTAACTTACCTGGTATTAATACGACAATGGATTGGGAACGTAAATATCCTTTTGGCGATTCTCTAAGAGGTATCTTAGGCAGTGTGTCAACACCTGAAGAAGGGTTGCCAAAAGAATTGACGAACTATTATTTGTCAAAAGGTTACTCTCGAAATGACAGAGTCGGTAAAGGCTATTTGGAATTCCAGTACGAAAGTATTTTACGTGGTAAGAAGAAGGAAATGCGCTATACGACGGATAAATCGGGTGCCATTATTGATTCAGAAGTCGTGAATAAAGGTTCTCGTGGGGATGACTTAGTCCTAACAATTGATATGAAGCTCCAACAAAAAGCGGAAGAATACCTTGAAAAACAAATTAGTAAGCTACGCAGTGAAGGGGCAGTCAATATGGACTCAGCATTAGTTGTTGTACAGGATCCAAACAATGGCGATATTCTAGCACTCGCTGGTAGAAAAATCGATCCAGACGGTAGCTTGTCTGACTTTGATATTGGTACTTTTACAACGCAATATACAGTCGGATCTTCTGTAAAAGGTGGTACGCTCCTTGCAGGTTATCAGAACAAAGTGATTACACCGGGTGATGTCATGGTCGACGAACCGCTGACTTTCCAAGGTGGTTTGACGAAACGCTCATACTTCAACAAGAATGGTAGCCGTCAAATTGATGATACACAAGCGTTAATGCATTCATCTAACGTATACATGTTCAAAACAGCATTAAAAATTGCGGGAATTGATTATTATCCAGGGATGCCACTTCCGGAAGATATTACAGTAGCAGGGCAAAAATTGCGTAAAGGATTAAACCAAGTTGGCTTAGGTGTGAAAACAGGGATTGATTTACCAAATGAAGTAACAGGGCAGATCGAACCGCTGAAAGACAACCCTGGTAACTATCTTGACTTAGCAATCGGTCAGTATGATACGTATACACCGCTACAACTTGCCCAATATGTTTCAACCATTGCCAATGACGGCGATCGTATTCAACCACATATTGGTAAAGAAATTCGCAAAGCAACACGTGATGATGCGATTGGACCTGTCAAACATAAAATTACAGGTAAAGTATTAAATCACGTAAATAATACACCAGAGCAAATTAAACAAGTTCAAAAAGGCTTTGATAAGGCGTTTAATGAATCACAAGGTACTGGCTACCAAAGTTTCAGTAAAACGAAAGTACGTTCAGCAGGTAAAACAGGGACTGCCGAAGTATTCCAAAATGGCGAGCCACGTGTAAACTCAACATATGTCGGCTATGCGCCAGCAGATAAACCAGAGATTGCATTCTCTATCGTATATACGAACCAACCTGTGCCAGAACCATGGCTAAACGGTGGGGATTTAGGACGAGATATTATCAATTATTATTTCGACTAAGTCTAACAGAAGATAACGTGTAACATACCATGGAATAACGGTATGAGTTGCACGTTTTCTTTTATTTTGAACTTCTTTACAAGACAAATGAAATTAATACTTTTCAATTCAACAAGAAAATGATATGATAATAAAGTCGTATTTTGAAGAAAGATTAGGAGGGGTAATATGCGCGTAAACGTAACGCTTGCATGTACAGAATGTGGAGACCGTAATTATATCTCTACTAAAAATAAAAGAAATAACCCAGAACGTATTGAAATGAAAAAATTCTGTGCACGTGAAAACAAACAAACATTACACCGTGAAACAAAATAATAACATCTTGGGCTAGAGCATAATTGTGTTCTAGTCTTTTATTATATTCTCTTCATTTTATCGGCAAGATTGTCACTATAGCATATTATTACACTTCATTTTTAACTTAATTTCATTTATAATGTGAATGGCTGTGTGATCTACTTACACAATTCAAATATATTAAGAAAGAAGGCATTTATAATGGCTGAGAAAAAAGGATCTATTTCAGGTCGTGTTGTTGAAACTGTAGAAGGAAAAATCAAAGGTACAGTTAAAGACGTTACAGACAAAAAATAATACACACACACTTTATCCTATCAATGGCACTTATTCGTAAGTCTCCATTGATAGGTTTTTTATTTGGAATGTGTGACGCACGAAAATTGCGATATTCATGACACCTCACGTTCTGCACGTTATAATAGACATAAGATTGGAGCGATGCAATAAATGATGAAAAAGGAATTACGACAAAATACATTAACGCGAATGCGTGCACTTGATTATGTACAAAAGGAGCAAGCGGATCAGTGGTTACAAACGCAATTTCTATCACATCCTGATTACAAAACTGCACATAAAATTGGTGTCGTGTTATCAATGCCACATGAAGTCAATACCGATCCGATTATCAAACAAATGTTGCACGATCAAAAACAAGTCTATGTACCAGCTACAAATTATACGAGTAAGACGATGGACTTCCAAGCGCTCACAGATTTGTCTGATGTCGCATTGGATGAAAAAGGAATTCGTTATATCAACCGTGACACACCTGTTGATAATGATTTAGACCTAGTCATCGTTCCCGGTGTTGTTTTTAATCATGATGGATATCGCATCGGCTATGGTGGGGGCTATTTTGATCGCTATTTAAATACATACGATGTTAAAACATTAAGCCTCGTCTATGATATTCAAATGTGTGACCACATACCAATTGAAGCACACGATCAACCAGTGGAACATCTTATTATTGCAAATACTTCAGAATATGGAGGCTAACATGATAGACCAAAAAGATTTATGGAAGGCCAGTTATATATGGATGCGCTACTACGGCTATAGTTGCGTCCATTATGACCAAGAAAAGCAAGAAATATGGTTAGCGAATCAATCAAAACAACGGATTGCGATTTTCAAATATGGTAGCTATACGTCTCAATCATTAGAGTTTGATAAACAACGCGTACTAGAACATCAACAACAGATCGATGACTTTCTGAAGATGCGCATCCAGAGATATGACATCTACTTTTTAACAGATAAGCCGTTTAACCCTGTTAGCTTGAATGAACGCGAGCCGGTACAACTTCGATTCCATTCGATTCAAGACTTAAAAACGCTGACTAAAAAAATGACAAATCCTATCGCAAAAAGTCACCTTTTGAGGCGAGATAATAAACCGATTGATATGTATCAAAAACGCGTACTCAATCAAAATCTTATTGAACGTGCGATGTATCGTTTCACGCCAATCACATACAGTTTAATTGCAATTAACATACTCATTTGGATTGTCATTACTTGGTTCTTACCACATGGTTCTGATATTGAAATTATTAATCTCGGTGCACTTGCACATTTCAATGTCGTACATGGAGAATGGTATCGTTTAATTTCTTCCATGTTTTTACATTTAGATATTGAACATTTGATTTTAAATATGATGTCACTTTACATTTTTGGTAAGCTCGTTGAATCTTATACGAGCTCATTAAAAATGCTAGGTATTTACTTTGTGTCAGGCATGATAGGGAATTTATTTACCCTCGCTTTTATTACGACAAGCTTGTCTGTAGGTGCCAGTGGTGCAATTTTTGGATTATTAGGTGCACTAATCGCATTATTAACAATCAGCAAGTTGTATGATCGAAAATCAATTTTTCAATTATTGATTGCCGCTGTCGTGATGGCTGTTATTTCACTACTCGTCCGCAATGTTAATATCGTTGCACACTTGGGTGGTTTAGTAGGTGGTATACTCGCTGTGTACCTTTATTATTTTTACCATACATTTAAAAAAGGGTTCTATTGGTTAGTTGGTCTCACAGTTTTAACGATCGTATTACTACTGGTTAAAACGTTTCTGACACCTGATGAAAATATTTATAACCAAATCATTCAAGATCAAATGCACGCCAATCATTATGGTGAAGCGAAAGAAATGGTTCAACAAACGATTGATAAAGGCTATGCGGATGACATGACGTATTACTTATCCGGCATGATTATCGCTGCACAAGATTCTAAAGCTGAGGCAGTGGCAGAGTGGGAACGTGGCTTGCGTACTTTCCCAAACTCTGTACAGCTTAACTATATTATGGCAATTACCAATCGCTCTTTAGGTGATGAGAAAAGCGCCAAAAAATTTATTAACAAAGCCGCTGAAATCGCACCTAAAAATGAGAGTGTCAAAATCTTAAAACGAGAGTTGGAAGATTAATATGGAAACAAAGTTAGAAACATTTTATGATGTACAACAATTATTAAAGAAATTCGGTTTTATTATTTACTTTGACAATAAGGCTGATATGTTAGAAATGATTGAACAAGAATTAAAATCACTGTTCAAACATCAATTAATATCACGAGATGAATTCTTACAGGCTCGACATATTGTGAACGAGAGAAGGTTGAACCGATTATGACGAAACATTTAATTTTTGCAGTTGATATTGGTGGTACAACATGCAAATTGGGTATCTTTGATAAAAACTTAACACGGCTCAAAAAATGGGCAATTAAAACTGACACGTCTGATCCAACAGGTCGTCAATTACTCAAAAAGATTTACGATGCTTTTATCGAACAGTGTGACATGTTAAATTATAAGTTAGATGATGTTATTGGCATGGGTATTGGTGTTCCAGGGCCTGTGAATTTTGACGCTGGTATTGTGAATGGTGCAGTTAACTTAAATTGGCCTGGTAAAGTCAATGTTGTCCAACTGATGTCAGAATTTGTAGACTTTCCAGTTGTTGTAGATAACGATGCTAACATTGCCGCATTGGGTGAAAAACATCTTGGTGCTGGTAAAGATGCAGATGATGTCGTGGCAATTACTTTAGGTACAGGTGTTGGTGGCGGTATTATTTCAAACGGTAAAATTGTCCACGGTCATAATGGTTCAGGTGCCGAATTAGGTCATATTCGTGTCGACCATGAGCAACGGTTTGATTGTAACTGTGGTAAAGCAGGATGTATAGAAACCGTCGCATCCGCAACAGGTGTTGTAAACCTTGTAAACTATTATCACCCTAAGTTATCCATACAATCTCAATTACGTCCGCTCATTAAAAGTGGAGATGTCACTGCAAAAGACGTCTTTGATGCTGCCAAATTAGGTGATAGCTTTAGCTTGTTTATCGTTGAGAAAATCGCACAGTATATCGCTTATTTAGCTAGTATTTTAAGTGTTACAGTGAATCCTAAATATATTATATTAGGCGGCGGCATGGCTGATGCAGGGCATATTTTATTAGAGAATGTTAAAACAGCGTACTATCAACTTGCTTTTACGCCATCTCAGGAAGGGACAGAAATTGTTTCCGCTTCGTTAGGCAATGAGGCAGGTATTGTTGGTGCAGCTGGTTTAATAAAAACTTATATTATCGAACAGGAGAGATAGACAATGGCAATTGTAGATGTAGTTGTAATCCCAGTAGGAACAGAAGGACCAAGCGTAAGTCAATATATCGCGGAAATCCAAACAAAATTAGAAAGCTTTAAACAAGAAGGTAAAATTAATTACCAATTGACGCCAATGAATACGTTAATTGAAGGCGACTTAAAAGATTTATTTGAAGTTATTCAAGCAATTCACGAGTTACCTTTTAATAAAGGACTTGATCGTGTGTGCACAAACATCCGTATTGATGACCGACGTGATATTGAACGCGAAATGAATGATAAGTTAGCCTCTGTTCAAAAACATTTGAAATAGGGAATTGAATTTGATTGGAGAATCATCATGAAACTATCTTATTTAACACTTGGTTTTGTAGAAACGAATACGTATTTTATTGAAAATGACAATGCGCTTTTACTCGTCGATCCAGCAGGTGAAGCGGATAGAATTATCGCTAAAATTGAACGCATCGGTAAACCGTTAATTGCTGTATTATTAACGCACGCACATTTCGACCATATTGCTGCGCTAGATGCGGTTATTGAAAAATATGATGTGCCTGTGTACATTCATTCAGAAGAAGTCGACTTTTTGACAGATCCACGAAAAAATGGTTCTGCAAAATTCAGTGCCCATGGCCTGCCGATTATTACAAGTAAAGCACAACCTACATTATTAGATGAAGGTGACTTTCAAATTGGTGACTTTACGATGACTGTATTGCATACACCAGGACATTCACCTGGCAGCTTGTCATATGTCTTTGATGACTTTGCAATCGTAGGCGACACGTTATTCAACAATGGTATCGGTCGCACGGATTTATATCGCGGTAATTATGAAACACTCATCGACTCAATTAAAGACAAACTTTTTGAGTTAGATGAGACATTGCCGCTATACCCAGGACACGGCCCGTCGACAACTGTGGAAGCCGAATACATGAATCCATTTTTGAATGGCTAAAATTTTTTCAAAACAAACAAGTAATTGCATCACCTCTTGCGTGTATATAAGTAAGAGGTGATTTTTTATGCAGTTTTTATTAGACACTGTGTTACAACATGCGTTACGTGAAAATGCTTCAGACGTTCATTTTATACCATCTTCAGAGCAGGTTGAAGTTAAGTTGCGTATTAAAGACCAACTAGTACGCTATGATACATTGAATTTAGAAACGTACCAACGCTTGCTAACGCTACTCAAATTTCAAGCTGGGTTAGATGTTTCTTCAAGGCATCGGGCGCAAAGTGGGCGCTACATTTATCATTGCAAAGATTTATACCATTTACGTGTTTCTACTTTGCCCTTGAACTTAGGTACAGAAAGTTGCGTCATACGGATTACTCCACAATATTTTCAAAATATCTCACTTAAAAGCACTACAGATATTTGTAATGTGATGGAGAAAAAGCAAGGGCTCATCTTGTTTAGCGGGCCAACTGGTGCTGGAAAAAGTACGCTTATGTATCAAATGGTACTGTATGCGAAACAAGCATTGAATCTCAATATTATTACGATTGAAGACCCTGTAGAACAGCTTTTAAACGGTGTGACGCAAATTTCAGTGAATGAAAAAGCCGATATCACGTATAGCGCATCTTTAAAAGCGATACTACGTTGTGATCCAGATGTCATACTTATCGGCGAGATACGAGATGCTAAAATTGCACGCGAAGTGATTCAAGCAAGTTTAAGTGGGCATCTCGTCTTATCAACCATTCATGCTAATGACTGCCAAGGCGTTTTGCTCAGACTAATAGAAATGGGCATCTCTCATCAAGATTTACTTCAAGCCATCAATTTAATTGTCAATCAACGACTCGTCACGACAACGCAACAGCAACGACAACTCGTCTATGAAACGATGATGCACGATGACATTGAACACTTTTTATCGAATGACTTCCAATTACCTGATTCATTTACATCTCTTACTGATAAACTAAGTTTGCTCAAACAAGAAGGGGTGATTGACGCTGCAACGCTTCGCAAGTATCAAAAATAGAAGAACGCTAAATTATATTAAGAAACATCACTTGCTCATTATTGACCGTACAAACCAGTTGCTACAACATGGTTTTACATTTGTCGAAGCGATAGAATTTGTCTATGCGCAACTCAAGATTACTGACTCAAAGTTTAATGACACATTTTACCAAGTGTTGCATAATGGGGCATCATGTTATGAAGTTTTTAAATTGTTGAAATATCCACAGACCATTTTGATGCAATTATACTTTGCAGAGAAATATAGCGAACTATCAACGACATTGACCCAATGCCATACGTATTATGAAAAACACAACAAGCTCAAGGCACAATTTATTAAAGCGGTGCAGTATCCAATATTACTGCTTTTCATCTTTTTAGGTTTAATTATCACACTCAATGCAACAGTACTCCCTGAATTTGAACATATGTACGCCACAATGGATATACAACGTTCTTTTTTACAATCATCATTAAAGTTTTTTATCGCAAACTTCCCAATCGCATTTTTAAGTACCACATTGATTATTGTCCTCAGTATTTATATCTTCCAACGCTGGTTAGCGAAACAACCTATGAGAAAGCAAATTAGTTTACTGACGCATTTTCCCGTATTTAATAAGTATTTTCGCTTATTTATGACTTACCAAATGTCACAGCAATTTGTGCTGTTTTTCAAAAATGGTATTAAGCTCAATGATATTGTTCAAATTTATCTAGAACAGTCGGAAAACTCATTTCTCACATATGTTGGTGAGACATTAAAATCAGAAATTCAAAAAGGGGATGATTTCTCTAATATCTTAATGAATATGAATTGCTTCGAGAAGAACTTCATTACGTATATTGAGCAAGGGGAAAAGCGCGATAAGTTAGACATTGAACTTATTGTCTACAGCACATTTATTATGGATCATATTCAATCATTTATTCATCGCCACATTAAACTGATTCAACCCATTATGTTTACAATGATTGGCCTGCTTATCATGGCAGTGTATCTCGTCATGATGTTACCTGTTTTCGAAATGATGCAATCAGTACAATAATAGGAGTGATTATTTATGAAACAACTTTTATTCAAATTACGTCAAAACAAAGCCTTCACATTAATTGAAATGCTACTTGTGCTACTCATCATTAGCGTCCTACTTATTTTAATTATCCCAAACATCGCCAAACAATCTGACCATATCCAAAAGACAGGATGTGCAGCACAAACACGACTCGTAGATAGTCAAATTGAAGCCTACACACTCAAGTTCAACCATAAACCTAATTCGATCGATGATTTAGTGAGGGAAGGTTATATCAAAGAGAATCAAAAGAATTGTAAGTCGGGTGAGACGATTACAATCCAAAATGGTGAAGCAGTTGCGTCATAGAAGTGGTTTTACATTAATTGAGATGTTGATTGTCCTTTCGATTATCTCATTAACCTTATTTCTAATGATGGCACATCCTGCCAAGCTTTATACACCACAAAATATTGATGACCAAATCAAACTTTTTACGAGCAAGCTTGATTATTATCAGGCACTTGCGATTAAAAAGAAGAAGACTGTCCTCATTGTTTTTCGGCCAGGCAGCAATACGATACGTGTCGCTATTCAAAATGAAAAGGGCGATGCGATTATTTCTCTTGTGCCATTACGGTTAGAACCAAGTAGTAACATTGATCATATTGCATTTAATGCGAACGGGGAAATTATGAAATTTGGACGTCTCAATTTGAAATATAGAGAACAACATTTTTCTATTATTTTCCATATTGAACAAGGGAGGTATCGTATCATCAAACAATGAATAAACATGGTTATACGCTATTAGAAGCACTTTTTGCTTTTTTTATCGTTTCGTTACTCAGTTTTTCAACACTTCCCGTTATGCATGAACTTGAAAACACTTACGATGAAACTAAAGAAACACTTGAGCTCAAACGCACATTGTATTTTTATTTAACTGAAAATTTTCCAAAAGGACGTATGCAACTTGACCATTATGCCATCTATCGGACGCATGAAGATGTGTGTATTACGAATTTACAAAGCCACACGGTCTATTGTCATCCACTCAAAAGGCTTCACCATGATTGAATCCCTCTTTTCCTTATATGTACAGTTACTAGTTGTCCTGCTAATTCCCATGTTGATTTTGGCACTTATTCAATTCAGAAGTTCATTCTTTGATGACCAAGCCTATACCCACGAATTAATGGCAAAAGAAGTTGGTATGACTTTACATCATCCTAATGTTTCTAGCGTATCCGTATCTGAAAATTATCTTGGCATTAAGCAAGGCGTTAATTTATATACGTATCACGTGCAAAATTTAAAGTTAGTGAAACAAGTGAATTATAGGGGAAACATTACCGTGCTTAATCAAGTAAAAAAAGTATCATTTTCTAAGCTGGACAAAAATATTAGAATCACTCTGATCTATAAGGAAGGGGAACAATGGCTTGAAAAAACATTTATTGTCTAGAAAGGCTTTCACCTTACCATTGTTGTTTGTAATTTTTAGCGCCTATATCCTTTTCATCTCTTTCTTTATTACCATTTATAGCTTAAAATTAAATACATTAGATGCACTTTCAGATTATTACCAAAACGAAATTGATACGACACTTCGTTTGAATGAGGTGAAACAATGAATAAGTTAAAAAGACCGCTGCTTCTCGTTGGCTTTATGGGCGCAGGAAAGTCCACCGTCGGACAAGCACTCGCAGATAAGTATGGGTATCGTTTTGTAGACTTAGACCATATGATCAGCGATTCAGAAGCACGCACCATTCCAGAAATATTTGCCCAGGATGGCGAATTAGGCTTTCGTTTATATGAATTCCAATATTTACAAAAAGCGATTGAACGTTATGATATTATCGCAACAGGCGGTGGTATTATTTCGTTCGACCAAACATTTAACTATTTAAAGTCCGTTCCAGCAGATATTATTTGGTTAGATGCACCGTTCTCAGATTTATATGACCGTATCAAAAATGATCGCAATCGACCGAACGCTAAAAGCAGAGATGAGGCAGCAGTAAAAAACTTGTATTCATCGCGTGTTTCACGATATAATGAAATCGCATTCATTAAGATTACAACTAAAGAGACACTTACACAGACACTTAGTGAAATTGAAAATGTATTGTTTGCGAATGATCAATATTAGAGAGAATGGCTACGTGTCATCGCCGAAGGAGCAAATAATAAGCACATTATGAAACTCTCAGGCAAAAGGATAATATTGTGACGCATTCCTGAAGGTATCTCAACAGGGACGTATTTTGTAATAGAAATACGCCCCTGTTTTATTATTAATAGGAGGGTATGTTATGACACAAGAGTTAAAACAAACACCATTGTATCAAGAATATGTTGATGCCGGTGCAAAAATTGTAGAGTTTGGTGGGTGGGCAATGCCCGTACAATTCTCAAGTATTAAAGAGGAACATAATGCTGTGCGTTCCAAAGTTGGCTTATTTGATGTCAGCCATATGGGGGAAATTCTTATTGAAGGGGCACAAGCACTAGAATTAGTTCAATATGTACTCTCAAATGATACAGATTTACTAACGGATGATAAGGCACAATATACATGTTTATGTAATGAACAAGGTGGTGTCATTGATGACCTTGTTGCATACAAACTAAGTGATCAAAAAGTGCTACTCGTTGTTAACGCAGCGAACACTGAAAAAGACTTCAATTGGATTGTAGAACATACAAGTCAATTTGATGCAAAAGTGACAAATGTATCGTCTGAATATGGACAACTTGCAATTCAAGGACCTGAAGCACGTAAAATCGTTCAAGATAACGTAGATGTTGATGTTACTGAGATGGGCATGTTTGAATTCAAACAAAATGTTAATCTATTCGGCAAAAACGTTATTTTATCACAATCTGGTTATACAGGTGAGGACGGCTTTGAAGTGTACTGTGCAAGTGAAGATGTTGTGGCACTTTGGCAATCGTTTTTACAATTAGATGTGACACCATGCGGACTTGGTGCGCGTGATACTTTAAGACTAGAAGCTGGCTTACCTTTACATGGTCAAGATCTATCAGAAGATATTACACCATATGAAGGTGGCGTTGCATTTGCTGCTAAACCTTTAATTGAAGCTGATTTTATCGGTAAATCCGTCCTAAAAGATCACAAAGAAAATGGTGCGCCAAGACGTACAGTAGGTCTACGTATGATTGATAAAGGGATTCCAAGAACTGGCTATCCAATTTTAGATACTGAAGGTAATGAAATTGGTATTGTTACTTCTGGTACGCAATCTCCATCAACAGGTCATGCGATTGGTCTAGGTTTGATTCAACGCGACGCTTTCGAAATGGGCAAAGAAGTTATCGTTCAAGTAAGAAAACGTCAAGTTAAAGCACAAATTGTTAAGAAAAATCAAATTGAAAAATAAGGGGTGAAAGCATTGAGTCATCGTTATATTCCATTAACAGAAAAAGACGAAAAACAAATGCTAGAGACAATTGGTGTCAATTCTATTCAAGAGTTATTCAGTGATGTACCACAAAACGTCTTACTAGATAGAAATTTAGATATCGCGGATGCTGAACCGGAAACGCAATTATTGAAACGTTTAAATAAAGTAGCAAGTAAAAATATTACAAAAGAAACACATACAAGCTTCTTAGGTGCCGGTGTCTATGATCATTATGCACCATCAGTTGTAGACGCAATGATTTCTCGTTCAGAATTTTACACGGCATATACGCCATATCAACCTGAAATTTCACAAGGGGAGTTACAAGCTATTTTTGAATTCCAAACAATGATTTGTGAATTAACAGGTATGGATGTTGCAAACTCATCAATGTATGATGGTATGACAAGTTTTGCAGAAGCATGCTTACTTGCATGGGGTAAAACGAAAAAGAATAAAATTGTCGTTTCAAAAGGCTTACATTACCAAGCGCTACAAGTGTTACACACATACTCAAATATTAGAGACCAATATGAAGTTGTAGAAGTAGATCTTGACGGTACGATTACAGATTTAGAAAAATTACAAGCAGCTGTCGATGACGATACCGCTGCAGTAGCGGTTCAATATCCAAACTTCTTTGGTTCAATTGAAGACTTAGAAAAAATTAAATCTTTTGTTGAAAGTACGAAAGCATTATTCATCGTCTATGCAAATCCACTTGCACTTGGCTTATTAACGCCTCCAGGTGAATTTGGTGCAGACATTGTAGTCGGTGATACACAAGTATTTGGTATCCCATCACAATTCGGTGGCCCACACTGTGGTTATTTTGCAACAACGAAAAAATTAATGCGTAAAGTACCTGGTCGTCTTGTTGGTCAAACACAAGATGATGAAGGTAACCGTGGCTTCGTTTTAACATTACAAGCGCGTGAGCAACATATTCGTCGTGAAACAGCAACGTCAAATATTTGTTCAAACCAAGCGTTAAACGCACTTGCATCTTCTATCGCCATGTCAGCATTAGGTAAACAAGGCTTACAAGATATTGCTGAACAAAATATGGAAAATGCAAACTACGCTAAGGATCAATTTAAAGCACGTGGCTTTGAAGTTCTTGACGGTATTTCTTACAATGAGTTCGTCGTGAAGTTCAATCAACCTATTTCTGACATCAATCAACAATTATTGGAATTTGATATCATCGGCGGCTTTGACTTAAGTGTTGTCGATGCATCATTCGATAATCATATGCTTGTTGCTGTAACAGAATTACGTACGAAAGCTGAAATTGATTACTTTGTAGAGAAAGCAGGTGAACTTAATGGTTAGTAAATCAAGCCCATTAATTTTTGAACGTTCAAAAGCAGGTCGCTATGCCTATTCATTACCTAAAAAGGAAATTGATAACGGGGTAGCCAAAAAGTTACTCGATGACAAGTTTATCCGTAAAAACAAAGCAGAATTCCCTGAAGTATCCGAGCTTGATCTTGTAAGACATTACACTGAGCTTTCTAATAAAAACTTTGGTGTCGATTCAGGTTTCTATCCATTAGGCTCATGTACAATGAAGTACAACCCTAAAATTAATGAAAAAGTTGCACGAATTGCAGGCTTCACTGAGTCTCATCCATTACAAGAAGTCAATCAAGCACAAGGTTCACTAGAAATTATTTATTCTTTACAGGAAGAATTAAAAGAAATCACTGGTATGGACGAGATTTCATTACAACCAGCTGCCGGTGCACACGGTGAATGGACGGCGTTAATGATTTTCAAAGCGTACCATGTTAAAAATGGGGATATACAACGTGATGAAGTCATCGTACCAGACTCTGCACACGGTACAAACCCTGCATCTGCAGTCTTCGCTGGTTTTAAAGTTGTAACTGTTAAATCAAATGAAAAAGGCGAAGTGGATATTGATCACTTAAAAGAATTAGTAAGTGATAAAACAGCTGCCATCATGTTAACAAACCCGAATACATTAGGTATTTTTGAAACAAATATTATGGAAATTCGTGATATTGTTCATGAAGCTGGCGGTCTTTTATACTATGATGGTGCTAACTTAAATGCGATTATGGACAAAGTACGTCCTGGTGACATGGGCTTTGATGCCGTGCACTTAAACTTGCATAAAACATTTACAGGCCCTCACGGTGGCGGTGGTCCTGGTTCAGGCCCTATTGGTGTTAAAAAAGCATTACGCGAATTTTTACCAAAACCACTTGTGATTAAAAATGGGGATACATTTGAATATGATAATTCAATGGAAAACTCTATCGGCCGTGTAAAACCATTCTACGGTAACTTCGGCATTTACTTACGTGCATACACGTATATTCGTTCAATGGGTTACGAAGGGCTTAAAGAAGTTTCTGAAGCTGCCGTTCTTAATGCAAACTATATGAAAGCACGCTTGAAAGATACTTTCGTTATTCCATTCGACCAATATTGTAAACATGAATTTGTATTAAGTGGTACAAAACAGAAGAAACTTGGTGTCCGTACACTTGATATGGCAAAACGCCTATTAGACTTTGGTGTACATCCACCAACTGTATACTTCCCACTGATTGTTGAAGAGGGTATGATGATTGAACCAACTGAAACAGAATCTAAAGAAACATTAGATTATTTCTGTGACGCATTGATTCAAATTGCGAAAGAAGCAGAAGAAAATCCTGACATCGTACTTGAAGCGCCACATACAACAGTGATTGATCGTTTAGATGAAACAACTGCAGCTCGTAAGCCTGTCTTAAAATTTGAAGGATTAAAAGCTGAAAAAGAATAGATGATAAGAAAAAACCTAGCATTTCAGTAGACAACTGAAATGCTAGGTTTTTCATGTTATTTTTTAGATTTGACTTTACCTGTCCATTTTTTATAGCCGCCTTTAAGCATGTACACTTCATTGTAGCCTTTACGTTTGAGTGTTCTTGCTGCTCTGTAGCTCGCAATACCATTGGCATCTGCTAAATAAATAGGCTGATCTTTTCTTAAGCCTTGATAACGTTGGCGAAATACTGTCATCGGAATATTTCTAGCCCCAATAATGTGACCGTAATCATAATCAGCTTTTTCACGTAAATCAATTACTTGTGCTTTACGTAAGCCTTGTTGAAATTCATCTTGATTTAATTCCTTAACAGCTCTTTTATTTAGAATGTATTGGATAACCATCCAAATAATAAGTGCGGCTAAAATAATTAATATTGTCACTGCCGTATTACTCATCTTGCATCCTCCCTCAAATACCGATATTATTATTATAAGACTGATAAGATAAATTATCAAAATTTTTATGTTAAGATAACAACTGAAAAACAGATAAATAAAACAAATTCATTTGGGGGCAATTGTTGTGACAGAAACTTGGCATTTTATCAACACAGGAAGTCATGATCCATACTACAACATGGCTTTAGACGAAGCGCTGCTCAATTTCGTCTCACGCGGTGAAATTGATCCAGTCGTACGTTTTTATACATGGTCACCACCGACATTATCAATTGGCTACTTCCAACGTTTAGCTAAAGAAATCGACATCGACAAAGTAAAGGAAAAGGGCTATGGTCTGGTAAGAAGACAGACGGGTGGCCGTGGTGTGCTTCACGATAAGGAATTAACATATAGTGTGATTGTACCTGAATCACATCCTGCGATGCCACAAACAGTGACAGAGGCGTATCGTGTGATTTCAGCTGGCTTACTGGAAGGGTTTAAAGCACTTGGTTTTGATGCTTATTTTGCCATTCCACGCTCTAAAGAAGAACGAGAGAAGTTGAAACAACCACGCAGTTCTGTATGTTTTGATGCACCGAGCTGGTACGAATTGGTTGTAGAAGGTAAAAAAATTGCGGGTAGTGCGCAAACGCGTCAAAAGGGCGTTATTTTACAACACGGTTCAATTCTTCAAGATGTCGACATCGATGATTTGTTTGATATGTTTATTTTCAAAAATGAGCGCTTGAAGGAAAAAATGAAAGCAGCATTTGTTGAAAAAGCAATTGCGATTAATGACTTATCAGATGACTATATTACATTGGAACAAATGGAAGTTGCTTTCAAAGAAGGATTCCAAAAAGGATTGCATATTGACTTTAAACCACTTAAGCTTACAGAAGCACAACTTGAAGAAGTTAAACAACTTGAAGAGAAATACCGCTCAGAAGACTTCTTATATCGAAAATAATTATAAAAGACAGCACACACAATGATGAATTTCACTGCATGTGCTGTCTTTTGCTATTTACGACGACGATATTTCCATTTATTTTTCCATACCGCTTTTTTATATTTACGTTGATCTTCTGTGAGAAAGAAAAAGAAATACAGTAAATAGATAATACCAATGATAACGACCATTGTAATAATCGTATTTGTAATACTTAATAAAAATGTATCTAAATTCATCACTAAGCCAACGAGTGCTACGATGGCAATGAGTGTAAAAATAATTTTTTGAAATGCGCTCATATTGTTCAACCTCCGTTATTGTTCTGTTTCTTCACTGGATGTGACTTTAATATTGATCAGTTCTTGACGTCCTGTTTGAATCAGCTCTTGATCTTTCTTCGCGTAGCCTTTACGGATTTTTTCTAATGCTTTTTGAATGTTTTGTTGGACTTCTTGAACTTCTTTATGTTGCTTTTTGACTTTCTCATCACTTTTTATAACATCTAACGCTCCAGCATCGTCACGATAACGATCAACAGCAACATCGTGATCATCTAAAACGGCATCTAGCTTACCAATGATTTGATTTTTTCGCTCGTTTTTTACAACATCTTTGTCCAAATCTTGATATGCGTTAATAATACTTGTTACATCACTAAAATAAGCTGATGAAACTTCATAGTAATTCGCAATTTTTTGATTGGCTTTGGCCTTTTTCGTATCTTTCGCATCTTTTTCCAAAGCGGCCAATTGTTTTTCTTTTTTGGCATTTTCATTTTTTAACGCTTGATTCGTTAACTTTAATTCATGATTATCTTCTCGCAGCTCTGTACTTTTCTCTTCTAAAGGGAGTAAGTTTTGACTACCACATGCTGTTAAAAGCACCATTGAGCTGAAACTTAAAACGATTAATTTTTTCATTTTTAACTCCTGTTTTGATGTTTTACGCTATACAAGATACTATTTTAAGGTATCATATAGATAAGTACAAATATTCAGGAGGGGATTTGTGTGAAACACCGTATTGAACAGGCAAGACACATTTTAGAAGAACAACAATTAGATGCTTTACTCGTACTGACAGACTATAACCGTCGCTACTTATCTGGTTTTACTGGAACGAGTGGTGCGCTCATAATTACCAAGTCAGAACAATATCTATTTACGGACTTTCGTTATGTTGAACAAGCAACGTCACAAGCTGAACAATATGAAATTATTCAGCAACAAGGGGACTTATATACATCGTTACTTGAACATATCGACACACACAACTTAACAAATGTTGGTTTTGAAGGTCATATCGTTGCGTATGATACTTATGAGACATTAAGTAAAGGTGCGCATACCTTAAAACCGATTGGCCAGGCGATTGAACATATTAGAATGGTCAAGGACGAGACAGAAATCGCATATATTCAAAAAGCAGCCGACATCGTGGATCAAGCATACGAATATATTTTAACGATCGCAAAACCTGGAATGACTGAGAAGGAACTTAAAGCGCATTTAGAAAGTAAGATGTTGCAGTTAGGTGCAGATGACACATCATTTGATACGATTGTTGCGTCAGGCCATCGTGGTGCGTTACCACATGGTGTTGCGTCAGATAAAGTGATTGAATCAGGCGATATGGTCACACTTGATTTTGGTGCTTACTATAAAGGATATGCGTCTGATATTACACGTACATTCGCTGTTGGTCAGCCTTCAGATGAAATGATCAAAATATATGAGACCGTTCTTAAAGCTCAAAAAACGGCTGTATCTCGTATTCAAGCAGGCATGTCTGGCAAGGAAATCGATCAAGTGGCACGTGATATTATTGCTGAAGCAGGCTATGGTGAAAACTTTGGTCATTCACTCGGTCACGGTATCGGTTTAGACATTCACGAACTGCCTATGTTGTCACCAAAATCATCATATATTCTCAAACCAAATCACATTGTAACAATCGAGCCGGGCATTTATGTGAATGGTCTAGGTGGCGTTCGTATTGAAGATGACATTTTAATTCAAGAAAATGGCTGTCAATGCTTTACTAATTCAACAAAAGACCTTATTATTTTATAAGAAGAGTGAATCTGAGGAGGAAACTTAATGATTTCTGTAAATGATTTTAAAACTGGATTAACAATTTCAGTAGATAATGGTATTTGGAAAGTATTAGAATTCCAACACGTAAAACCTGGTAAAGGTGCTGCATTCGTAAGATCTAAATTACGTAACTTACGTACAGGTGCCATTCAAGAAAAAACTTTCCGTGGCGGTGAAAAAGTTGAGCCGGCAATGATTGAAAATCGTCGTATGCAATATTTATATGCAGATGGTGATACGCACATCTTTATGGACAACGAAACATTCGAACAAACGGAATTATCAACTTCATATTTAGAGCATGAATTAAAATTCTTAAAAGCAAATATGGATGTTCACATTCAATCATATGAAGGCGAAACAATCGGTGTTGAATTACCGAAAACTGTTGAACTTGAAGTAACAGAAACAGAACCTGGTATTAAAGGTGATACTGCAACAGGTGCAACAAAATCAGCAACTGTTGAAACAGGATATTCTTTAAATGTACCATTATTTGTTAATGAAGGAGACGTATTAGTCATCAATACAGCTGATGGTAGCTACGTATCTCGTGCATAATTAAGAAGCTGGGGAAGTCAAATATCTATTTGGTTTTCCCAGTTTTTTCAGCATTAGTTAACACCCGTCAATTATGACTTTGCTTGAATTGACCAGAACCCTCAAGTAAAATATAAAGATAGAAATCATTTATGAGGGAGTAACCAATATGAATTTTAAAGAGATTAAAGAATTAATTGACATTCTTGATCAATCTAGCCTAACTGAGATAAATATTGAAAATAAAGGGTCAAAAATCACTTTAAAGAAAGAAAAAGAAATGATTACACAACAGGTAACAGCTGCATCTGTTCAACCTGTTGCTCAAGCAAACCCAACACCTGCACCAACTGCAGCAGCTGAACCTAGTGGACAATCAGAGGCGGCTGATAATTTGCAAACAATTAATGCGCCAATGGTTGGAACGTTTTATAAGTCGCCTTCACCTGAAGAAAGTCCTTATGTTAAAGTCGGCGACAAAGTCACTGCTGATACAACAGTATGTATTTTAGAAGCGATGAAACTGTTCAATGAAATTCAAGCAGAAGTGAGCGGTGAAATTGTAGAAGTGCTTGTTGAAGATGGTCAAATGGTTGAGTATGGCCAAGCGTTGTTCAAGGTGAAATAGTGATGAAAAAAGTATTAATTGCAAACCGTGGCGAGATTGCCGTACGTATTATACGTGCGTGTCACGAATTAGGTATCCAAACAGTAGCGATCTATTCTGAAGGCGATAAAGATGCACTACATACTCAACTAGCCGATGAAGCCTACTGTGTCGGACCTAAGCAATCCAAAGATTCTTATTTAAACATCCCTAACATTTTATCAATCGCAACGTCAACTGGATGTGACAGTATTCATCCCGGATACGGCTTTTTAGCTGAAAACAGCGACTTTGCAGAACTTTGCGAAGCCGTTCAATTAAAGTTTATTGGTCCAAGCTACCAATCCATTCAAAAAATGGGGATTAAAGATGTTGCCAAAGAAGAAATGAAACGTGCAAATGTTCCTGTCGTTCCTGGTAGTGATGGGCTTGTCACAAGTATTGAACACGCGATTGAAACAGCCAATCAAATTGGTTACCCTGTCATTATCAAAGCAACAGCTGGTGGTGGCGGTAAAGGGATTCGCATTGCCCGTGACGAAGAAGCTTTAATCAATGGTTATAAAATGACCCAACAAGAAGCTGAAACGGCATTTGGTAACGGCGGCCTTTACTTAGAAAAATATATTGAGAATTTCCGTCATATCGAAATCCAAATTATTGGCGATGAACACGGAAATGTCATTCATCTGGGCGAGCGTGACTGTACGATTCAGCGTCGAATGCAGAAACTTGTCGAAGAATCACCGTCACCTATTTTGACACCTGAAAAACGTAAAGAAATGGGCGACGCTGCTGTTCGTGCTGCAAAAGCCGTTGGTTATTACAACGCTGGTACGATTGAATTTATCTATGATTTAGATGACGACGCCTTCTACTTTATGGAGATGAATACACGTATTCAAGTTGAGCATCCTGTTACTGAAGTAGTCACAGGCGTAGATTTACTCAAACTCCAACTTAAAGTGGCAATGGGCGAAACATTACCATATAAACAAGAAGACATTCATATTAACGGTCATGCGATGGAGTTCCGTATCAATGCGGAAAACCCATATAAAAACTTTATGCCTTCTCCAGGTGTGATTACTCAATATTTAACACCCGGCGGCTTTGGCGTTCGCATTGACTCTGCATGTTATATGAATTACGCAATACCACCACATTATGATTCAATGGTAGCAAAACTAATCATTCATTGTGCAACACGTGAAGAAGTCATTATGACGAGTCTACGTGCTTTAAATGAATTTGTGATTATGGGAATTGATACGACAGTTCCTTTCCATATTCGCTTGTTACACCATCCAATATTCCAAAAAGGCTACTTCAATACTAAGTTTTTAGAAATTCATGATGTGATGAATGAAGAAAATTAATGAAATCGGAGGGTCAAATATCATGACAAAATCTATCGAAAACTACAATCCTAACTTAGGAAATGTGGAAATTGTACCTGAAGTTATTTCCGTCATTGCAAGTATTGCGGCATCTGAAGTAAAGGGCGTTCAAGGTATGTTCTCAGACAGAAAGAATTCGACATTAGAACGTCTCGGTCGTAAGAATTTAAGCAAAGGCGTAAAAATCGAAACAAAAGACAATGAAATTATTATTAATGTGTATTGTTCATTGAAATATGGCGTGAAGATTTCTGATACTGCGTTAAAAGTACAAGAATCTATCCATAGCGCGATCAATACAATGACTGCTTTAACACCTAAACAAGTCAATGTGCATATTACACATATCGACATGGGCAAACCTAAAAGCTAATATTTACAGAATGGAGCATTAACATGAGTAGAAAACAAGCGAGAAGCCAAGCTTTTCAAACTTTATTTCAATTAGAAATGAAAAATTCTGATTTAACAATTGAAGAGGCAATCAGTTTTATTAAAGATGATTACCCTGACCTAGATTTCGGCTTTATTCAATGGCTTGTTTCAGGCGTGAAAGATCACGAACCTGTTTTGGATGAGACAATTGCGCCACATCTAAACGGCTGGACGATTCCACGTCTGCTTAAATCAGACCGTATTATTTTAAGAATGGCGACTTTTGAACTTCTACACAGTGATACGCCAGAGAAAGTAATCATCAATGAAGCAGTTGAACTTACAAAACAGTTCTCTGACGATGATCATCATCGATTTGTTAACGGGGTACTCAGCAATATTAAATAAGATAGAGTGATACTATGGAACAATATTTAACGGTCTCAGCATTAACGAAATATATTAAATATAAGTTTGATCAAGACCCGCACCTTCAATCTGTCTTAATCAAAGGAGAGTTGTCCAACTTTAAACGTCATAGTAGTGGGCACCTCTATTTTGCGTTGAAAGATGAAAACAGCGTCATCAATGCGATGATGTTTAAGGCTGTTGCAAACCAGCTTGATTTCGATCCTAAAGAAGGCGACCAAGTGATTGTTGAGGCGCGTGTGTCTGTGTATGAACGTCGTGGTAGTTATCAAATTTATGTGAATAAAATGCAATTGGATGGTGTGGGGAATCTTTATCAAAAGTTTGAGCAGTTGAAAAAACAACTTGCGAAAGATGGTTATTTTGATCCATCTCATAAGAAGCCCATCCCGCAATATCCTGAGAAAATTGCCATCATTACAGCAAGTACAGGGGCAGCCATACGCGATATTTTAAATACAATTCAAAGTCGCTATCCATTAGTAGAACCAGTAAAAATTAGCGCACTCGTTCAAGGTACACAAGCAGCAGAAGACATTGTTGCCAAGTTAAAATATGCCGATTCATTGGGCGTCGATACGATTATCGTCGGTCGTGGTGGCGGATCTATTGAAGACTTATGGAGTTTCAATGAAGAAGTCGTCGTGAAAGCTATTTTCGACTGTCAAACACCTGTTATCTCTGCTGTGGGTCATGAAACAGATACAACATTAAGTGACTATGTTGCTGATGTGCGTGCTGCAACGCCAACACAAGCAGCTATGATTGCGACGCCAGACCAACAGGAGCTTTATCAAGTGTTGCAGAAGAGTCAAAACTACTTGAATCGTTTTATTATGCAATATATGAAGCATGCCAGACAGGCGTTAGCACGCTATCAAGATTATTATAAGTTTAAACAGCCGACTTTATTGTACGAGCAACATATTCAAAAACGTGATGATTTGGACCGCCTGTTGCACACAGCAATGGAAGGCATCATTCAGAAACAACAGCAGCGCTTAAAACTTACAGAGCAACGCTTCCAATTACGTCATTTTCATGATGCGATCAAACGCAATCAGCAGTCTGTGAAACAGTCACGTGAACAATTAGACAAACAGGTTAATCGCATCATTTCACAAAAGAATCAAGCGCTCATTCAACAAGTAGCGTCACTGGATAACCTCAGTCCCACAAAAACAATGTTACGTGGTTATTCGATTGTTAAAAAACAGGACGATGTCATCACAAGTAGTCGTGATTTAGATACAGGAGATCACATTGAAATTACAATGAAAGATGGCGCAGTAGATGCGATTATTGAAAAGGTAAGGTGTAAAGATGACAACAGATAAACAATCATTTGAAACAATGATGCATGAATTAGAAGAAATCGTGAAACAATTAGATAATGATACCGTGTCATTAGAAGAATCCCTTGCACTTTATCAAAAGGGGATGACACTTTCAAAAGCGTGCGAAACAACATTAAAAGAAGCTGAACAAAAAGTGTCAAAATTAATTGAAGAAGAGGCTGATGATAGCAATGAATCAAAGCCTGAATAAATTATTAGCGACTTTTAATGATGTGCTAAGTGATAGTGTTGAAACGACTCAGCTTCATACGCAACTTGAAGAGAGTATGATGTATTCGTTGCAAGCGGGGGGCAAACGTGTCCGTCCATTGTTATTATTGGCAACACTGAACATGTTGCGTCCCAATGACTACCAAAAAGGACTTGAAACAGCGATAGCGTTAGAAATGGTGCATACGTATTCGTTAATTCATGATGATTTACCAGCAATGGACAATGATGACTTGCGCCGTGGTAAACCAACCAACCACAAAGTGTATGGTGAGTGGTTAGCGATTTTAGCGGGTGATGCGTTATTGACGAAAGCTTTTGAATGCATTAGCAATGATACATCGTTATCTGCGGAGACACGTGTAAAGCTAATTTCAGCACTGAGCATTGCGAGTGGTCATAAAGGCATGGTAGGTGGACAGACGCTTGATATGCAAAGCGAATCAAAAGCAGTTGCATTGCCTGTTTTAGAACAAATTCATTTACATAAGACGGGTGCGCTCATTCGATTTGCGATAGAAGCAGCAACAATTATTGCGGAAATTGAAAAAAACGACCAGCAACAATTAGTTGAATTTGCGAATCATTTAGGTATTATTTTTCAAATTAAAGATGATTTACTCGATTTATTTGGAACGACTGAAGCGCTTGGTAAGCAAACTGGTAGTGACGATGTAAATGATAAGTCTACTTACGTTACGTTGTTAGGACGCGAACAAGCCGAAGCAATTTTAGCACGTCATGTTGAAGAAGCAGAACATATTTTATCAACGTTAGCTGAGACATATGACACAGAGGACCTTGATTATTTGTTAAAGCTTTTTTATCAACGTCAAAATTAATTTGTCTATATCTCGATAGATAAATGAGTTATAATCGTAAGAGATAAAGATAAAGGGTGATATATAAATGGATATACGTACTATACAGGATCCATCA
>NZ_PPRF01000002.1 GCF_002902145.1 Staphylococcus rostri
CGTCAGATGTGTATAAGAGACAGGTTGTACATTTTTCAATATATATTTAATCAGAGCATTAGTATAAAAAATGATTACCCTTTTTTCTGTAAAACTATAGGTCTGGTAGTCATATTATTATTAATTGGAGCATTAATGGAAACCTTCGTTACATTACCTCTAAGTAAATACTTTTAATTTCTTTAGTTATGAATAACGACCATACCTTTTTAATATTTAAATCTACTAGGAGAATTGATGCCATTAGTTAGCTATTCAACCTCTCCCACACCAAACGTCAGAGTGTCTAACAAATAAACAAAGATATAAAGAAAACCCTTTGTTATCTTTATATCTTTGTTGAAATAAGATTATGTTAAAGTTTCAGAAATAGTTAAGCTGTTAAGGGCAAAGTTAAAATGTAGGAAAACGGCAATTTAAAATTGTTGGTTTTCCTACATTTTTTAGTATCCTTTTCTCATAGTTTAAGGAGGTAAATATGAGAAAAGATATACGTAAAGGAGTTAAAGAATTTATGAAAGATGAAACAAAACCAAGTTATGCATCCCTAGCACGAAGATATAATTGTGATTACCGTACAGTTAAACAAGCATTCCAAGATTTAGAAAATGATAATCATAAAAAGAAAAAGCAAAGGGGCTGGGACATAATTAGTTCCCAGCCTCATAGTTTGTAAAAAGCCCTGATTAGATGTAAAAAACATTTAATCAGGGCTTCATTATAGATATTAGTTAAAAAAATAAAGCACTTCCAAAAATTATAAACGAAATAGGGAATGTTTATGATATATAGAACGAAAAGGATGCCGGGCGCTAATTGGGAGTAGAGCAGCAATTTTGTGGGTAAATGATTGACTCGCTCAGTCCCAAGATATGACTAAAGTTTATTGCAAATAGCTAAGTACAGTAATACCGACTGCTTCAGCTGCAACACGTAATGATTTTTCACTAATATCAAATTTTGGATGGTGATGTGGGTAGATGTCACCTTCCTCAGGCGCAGCACCTGCATAAATAAAAGTACTTGGTATTTCTTTCGCATAGTAAGCAAAGTCTTCTGATGGTGGTTGTGGTTCGCAACGTTCGACACTTTGAATTGCATCTGTTTCAGTGTCTTTAATGGATGATACGACAAACTCTGTGAACGCTGGATCGTTGTAAAGTGCTGGATAGTCATCGTGATAGTCCAGTTCACAAGTCACGCCGTACATCGCTTCAAGTCCATCTGAGAGACGTGTAATTTCCTTTTTGATGGTCTGCTTCGTCTCATCTGTTAACGCACGCACATCTCCCGCAATTTCAACACTGTCTTGAATGATGTTGAATTGCCCTTTACCATCAAAGGAACCAATTGTGACAACACCTGTTTCAAATGGATTCAAGCGTCTTGACACAACGGTCTGAAGTGCTGTGACAAAGTAAGACCCTGCGACAATACTATCGTTAGCGGTATGTGGAGATGAACCGTGCCCACCTTTACCTTGAATTTTCAAGTTGAAGAAGTCTCGACCTGTTTGTACGTTGCCTTCACGATAGTAAATGTTGCCAACGGGCATATGGCTCATCACGTGGACACCTAAGACATGATCCACGCCATCTAAGACACCATCCTTAATCATCGCTTGTGCGCCACCAGGTGGAACTTCTTCGGCTGGCTGATGAATGACAACGACTTTACCATTGAACTTGTCTTTCATCTCAATCAAAGTTTCCGCCAAGATGAGCATATAAGCAGTGTGCGCATCGTGACCACACGCGTGCATAACACCTTCATTGACCGATGCGAAAGGTAAGCCCGTATCTTCTTGAATTGGCAAGGCGTCAAAGTCTGCACGAATGGCAATTGTTTTACCCGGTTTGCCACTATCAATCGTTACTTTCAAGCCATTAGGACCGACATCAGTTTCTACCGTACAGTCTTTATCGCGATAAAAGTTCGCGATGTACTTCGGTGTTTCCTTTTCATGGAATGATAATTCTGGATATTGATGCAAATGACGACGGATGTTAATCATACGAGATTCTTTGTCTTTTAATGTGTTAATAAGTGTTTGTAACAATGTAAAATCCTCCCTTTATGCTGCTTTTTTGAATGATGGTACAGTAATCATAATAATAATCAATGATAACAAGGCCATGAAAATGTTAAGTCCAAGACCAGCCATTGCACCTACTTGAACGTTCGTGGCATTGGCAACAACCCCATATAACGCACCTGATAAGGCGATACCGAATGCACCACCGAGTGATGATGCCATCTTATAAACACCAGAGGCTGCTCCAACTTTATCTTCCGGTGAGTTTGAGATAGCCATGTCTGTTGAAGGTGTTGCATAAAAGCCAAGACCCAGACCGTATAATAAGTATCCAATAATACATACGATAACATAAAGTGTACTTGGCAGGAATGTGAATGAAATTAAGATAATCCCACACATATTGATAAAAGTACCAAGTAACATCGGTTTTTTAGCACCGACTTTTTGTAAAATTTTCTCGCCGACACGAATCATCATTAAGACAGCAAACAAGTATGTGATAGAGAGCCATCCAGTTTGAGATTCATTAAAACCTAATCCTTGTTGAACGAATGTATTTGCGACAAGTAGCACACCTGCAACACCATTTAATAAGAAGTTAGATAATGTTGCACCAGTGTATGCTTTCGATTGGAAGAGTTTAAAGTCTATTAACGGGTTAACATGTTTTTTCTCAACTTTGATAAATAGTGCTGTTGTAATGATAAAAACAACAATTAATCCTAAAATGAATGGTGACATCAATCCATAAGCACCACTTTGTGTGATGATAATATTAATACTTAACATCATTATGACAAGTAGTACAAGTCCAGGGACGTCAAATTTTAATTTAACATTGCTTACAGATTTTGTTTCTGGTGTTCCTTTAATCAATAACATTGAAAGAATGGCAATGATAATAGAAATAATAAAAATCCAGCGCCAGCCAAAACTTGTTGCAACGACACCACCGAATAATGAAGCTAATCCAGAGCCACCCCATGAACCGATAGACCAGTAACTTAAGGCACGTTGACGTTCTTTGCCTTCATAATATGTTTTCATAATTGCGAGTGTTGATGGCATGATTGCTGCCGCAGATAACCCCTGAATCACACGACCTAAAATTAGTAATGCAGGTATGCTACTAGAAATGATCAATAGTGACCCAATAATACTAAGCCAGAGCCCGATATAAGTTGTTTTCACACGACCAATCCGATCTGCAAAACTACCTGCGCCTACGATGAACATTCCAGAAAAGAGTGCCGTGATACTAACGGCTGTGCTAATTGTTCCAATATTACTGTTGAACGTATTTTGCAGTGTAGGTACGACATTAAGTAGTGATTGTGCAAATAGCCAAAATGTAATAACCCCAAGTACGATTCCTAGTATGAGCTTATTATCCCCACGATACGTCTGAGCGTTTTGTTGTTGAACCATGTTTTCTTCCTCCTAAGTGTTGTTTAAGTATGAGCGTCGATTTGTTCTTTACAATACTTACTTTAACGTTGTGGGGGTTTTTTCAATATGTTGTTTTTATTATTTTGATATTTTATTTATTACTTAAGTACATAGAAGATGGGGGAGGACAAAATAGTGATATTCATTTTTGTCATGCCCCCATATTGTTTTTCTATTAAGCTGAGAAGTTAAGCTCTGTTAGTCATCGGGGTTAATATACTTCTTAAATTCGATAATATGAACAGCATTCGTGAGCAATTTTAGATGATACGTTAGTTTTTGTAGCACTTCGACTTCGCTAATTTCTAACTTCGGATAAGAGATTCGATTAACATATGCGATTGTTTCTTCATCCATACCATGCTGTGTATTATATTGCTGCCAAACTTTATAAAGTGCACCATGATTCTTATCTAGTATAAGGTGTTTAATTTTATATTTTCCTGGTACCACACCGTCGATATCGAGTTGGTACTCTTTGTGACTATGGATGCTCAAGTGCGCGTCTAATGTAAAGTATGGGTTATAGTGCTCAGCGTCCCAAATCACAATTTGAAAATGATGTGGTGTCCCAAGAACGATACAATTATCGTTACGATACAGTATGCGATTAAATAATCTACTGAAAAACATACTGGCAAAGAATGCAGGACGTTTGCCGTCAAATTGATGATATAAATCAATACCATCAAGCTGTGCAGCGGTATCCGCATGATTGTGTTGCTGGTGGATTTCATAGTTCAACCAGTAACCAATGGTCTTCACACGTTGATTCATTTCGATTAATTGTTCAAAAATAATGCCCGCTCTAAAATATTCACCGTTTGTTAAGTTTGTATCTCCAGTCAGTGTATTCCAATTTAATAAAATGAATGGGAGAGGTACATGATGCTTTAATGCTAACCGGGCAATAAGTTTCTCGAGTTGTAATGTAATGTGTTTTTTAGCTTGGTTATATTGATTTTGCTCGATACTAGCTAAGTCAACAATATCGTTTTGGTTTGCATCAAAAGCGATGGCATCAATTTGCTGTCTGTTGTTGTGTAGCAAAGATTTTGCAAGATGGGTTTCTTCAGGATGATTGATATTAACGTTCATTACGACAGTAGTATCAGTGAAGTAATATTTGAACAACGTGATGATTTTGTTGAATCGTGCACTATCGAGACAATCCAAATAAACAACTAACTTAAGCTGTTTGCTATTTGGCACGATATTATACATATGTTCTAATAAACGCGATAAATCTCTGCAATATTGTTGGAAGTTTGCATGTGATTGTGGTGGGTGAACTTCCATTCCCAGACCAATGTCATGTGCTAATAAAAAGTTGAGACATTCATCGATCTTCATATAAGGGTGTACATGAGGAATCGTTTCATCACTTTTGATTGTTTCACTAATAAGACGGCGTGTTTGTATAGGATCTTTTGTGAGTATATGGTCTAAGCCAAGGACGTGCTTAACCTCTACAAGTTGCTTTCTAAATCTCTGAACGAGTAATGTCTCTAAATTGCCAATTTGAATGACATGGTCAAAATGCGATAACTGTTGTGTGTGCTCAGCAAAAGTGACATCAATAACTTTTTGTATATCCGGTGATTGCATGACAGTGTCTATGTTGGCATTAATAAATAATGATAAATAATATAGGTACGTCTGTTGCGGTGTTTTGTCGGTTGCTGTTACCGACTTATGTATCGTGTTGTGTTGATAATGATTACGGTATTCTGTTGGTGTCAGTTGTGTATCTTCTTTAAAATACTTCAAAAGCATATTAGAGCTTGTGAAACCATGTTTGTAGGCGATATGTGTAACGGAATCCGTCGTGTTAATGAGATCGGCTTTACAATGTTCCAAGCGAATATGATTCATGTAGTGGTTGAATCCCGTCCCCATTTGTTTTGTAAATAGTTTTGACAAATAAGAAGGGCTCAAGTTAACCATTTCTGCAACATCACTTAATGTAATGGGTTCAGCATAATGCGTTTCAATATAGCGACATACCGCTTCTAAGCGTTGATCTGGTAAGTTTTTCTGATTATGAAGTGGACGTTTAGTGGATAAGTAGCGAACTAAAATAAACATTAAATCCATAAGTTTTTGTTCGATGTATAAGCGGTGGAATGCACCTTGTCGAATATGAACGATGCCAATATTAGCAATAGCATTCACCATTTGTTTGTAGATGACTTCTTGCAAAGTTTCTTTTTCGAGAACGAAGTATTTGTGTGCAGCATCGTACATATAATTTTGTAAATAATACATTTTCAATTGAATTGCGATGTAAAGTGTATCGTCATTTGCTATAAAACGATAGGTCTCTCGATGATTAATTAAAAATAATTCGCCTGCTTCATAGGAATGGGTATCTTGATGAGTTAATACACGCATGGTTCCCTTTAATACTAAAACAATTTTTAATCCGTCATTTAATTTAAATTGGTCATCATTAGGATGGTTAAGTTCAATCGTATATAAGTTTTTCATAAGTCACCCCTCATTACTATTGTAAACAATTTTTGTATCATTTGCAGATTTATATATTATCCATTTTAATAAAGTGATTATAAAACTTATACAATATTTTTATTAATACATAATATGAAGCTGATAGATGTGAAATGTTTCGGATTGTCAGACGAAATAGATTGCACATCCATACATAATGGCAAACGCTTACAATGTTTATAAGGAGGTTATGCATGTGTTGAGTGATCGTCAAAGACAAATTGTCGCGTACCTTGCTTCGCGTCGCACATTTGTTACTATTGCAGAACTTGCGAATCAGTTCCACGTATCTGAACGGACCATTCAATATGATTTGACGTATATTGAGACGTATCAAACGCAATATCAGTTAGAAGTTGTACGCAATAAAAGTCTCGGTATTATGATTCATGACCAGTCGACGGCACAAAAAGCAGATTACAATGCGATGACTGTGCATTATTCAAAAGAAGAACGTAGAGATTATATTCTGTTGAAATTATTTGAAGCGACACAGCCGGTGAGCTCTAATATGCTTGCGGATATGTTACATGTCTCGCGTCGCACAGTTGTAGATGATTTGAAAAATGTTCAAAGTGAATTGACGCAGTATGAATTACGCCTAGAATATGTGCGCAACAAAGGTTTTGTGATTGAAGGAAGCGAGAAAGCTTTGAGAGAAGCCTATGCGAATGCGATACACACTTATTTTCAGCATGCAGCACCGCAACTAGGCATCGCACATTTTTCACAAGATGAGTTGGAACGCATTCGACAAATTGTGGTCTCGGCGTTACGACGTCAACAAGTACAACTGGTACAAGAGGCTATCGATGGTTTGATTTTTCATATTGTGATCGCCATTCATCGTGCACGTGAGCAGTTTCATTTCGAAATACCAGATGCAGAGTACCAACGCTTGCAAAATACAGAAGCGTTTCAGTTAGCACTGGATATGACTGAGCAGTTAGAGACATTGTTCGACGTGGCATTTCCAAAGACAGAAGCGGCGTTTATTACTTTACATTTGCTTGGTGCGAAAGGGACGACATTTCATGTGGAAACAGACGACGATACGCTAGGTCACGTGATTCAAACATTTATCCAGCAAGTGAGTGCGCAGATAGGTGTGCCATTTGACCGAGACCACAAGTTGAGAACGAGCTTGTTGACCCACTTACAACCAGCGATACATCGAATGCGTTTTGGCATGATGCATACGAACCCGTTAAAAGCAGAAATTATGCGCGATTATCGTGACTTGATTACAGTCATTCAGCAACAAGTGAAACTTTTTGAAGAGACGTATCAAGTCGTGTTTAACGATGATGAAGTTGCCTATTTAGCACTTCACTTTGCATCGTCTATGGAGCGTGTCAATGTATCCAAAGCAACGCGTATTAAAGTCATTCTGCTGTGTGGCTCGGGTGTTGGAACGTCACAATTATTGAAAAGTCGTATTCAGAATATCTATCCAGAATTAGAAATATTAGATGCCTTTTCAATTTATGATATTTCAGAACCGTTTCTGCAGTCGCAAAGTATTGATTACATTATTTCGACGGTGCCTGTTGATCAGTTTTCAGTGCCAGTAATTACGGTAACGCCATTTTTAAATAAAGCCGATCGTGCCCAAATCAATCAGATGATTAATGCACATCGGGAAACGACAGTCGCACACTATCAATTGGCAGGACCTACGCTGAAAGACGTTTTGCCAGAACAGCATATTCTC
Organism: Staphylococcus rostri; assembly: GCF_002902145.1. Classification (GTDB taxonomy): domain Bacteria; phylum Bacillota; class Bacilli; order Staphylococcales; family Staphylococcaceae; genus Staphylococcus; species Staphylococcus rostri. The sequence goes on from NZ_PPRF01000002.1 coordinate 7,713, forward strand.
ACAGGACAATTTGCGGAAGATCGAACGGCTGCCATTCAGCAAAGTGTTGGGTTATTAGTGGCATCGGGACATGTTGATGCGCAATATGCAGAAGATATTCTCACGCAATTGGATCGATTTGGGCCTTATATGGTCATCAGCCCACATATCGCATTGGTGCACGCACATTTTGAACACGTTCATGTACCGGTCAGCATGGCACTCGTTCATTATGAAGACGGCGTTGTATTCAATCATGAGCGATTCGATCCTGTAAAAGTCGTGATTGTATTAGCGACGAGCAATCCACACGTGCATCTGAATGCGCTCGGACAATTAAGCCAGCTCATTATGAATGAAACAGATAGACAGCAGATGATGGCAGGAAATCGAACAGCCATTATCCAAAGTATTCACGATATCAGTCAAAGTCAGGAGGAAGATGCATAAATGTCAGAATTGATTCAAGCGTCACACATCCAACTACAAGAACGTGTGACCGATTGGGAAGCGGCCATTCGTCTTGCTGCACAGCCGTTGCTTGAAGCGGGCTACTTTGAGCAAACGTATATTGACGCAATGATTAACAGTGTGTATGAGATGGGGCCATATATCGTCATTGCGCCAGAGATTGCGATTGCGCACGCGAGACCGAGTGAAGATGTTCATCAGGTCGGATTGAGTTTGTTGAAGTTAGATGAACATATTAATTTTTCAGAAACAGGTCGTTATGCGACATTGATCTTTGTGTTAAGTGCGGTTGATGAAGCGGCGCATTTAGAAATATTAAGAAACTTAGCCATGCGATTGAGCGATACAAAGGTCGTTGAAGCACTCATGGCTGCGAACAGTAAGGAAGAAATTAAAACATTATTAGAGGAGCGAGATTAATATGAAAATTTTAGTTGTATGCGGACATGGATTAGGAAGTAGCTTTATGGTTGAGATGAACGTACAGGAGGCTTTAAAACAATTACAAGCACCTGCAGATATTGAGGTCGCACATAGTGACATTATGACAGCAAGTCCAGAAATGGCAGATTTATTCATTTGCGGACGTGACTTAGAAGAAAATGCGCAACGTCTCGGTGACGTCATCGTATTAGATAATATTTTAGATAAAGCAGAGCTACAAGAGAAGTTAGAAGCACAGCTTAAAGCAATGAATCAATTATAATCTCAAGGGAGTTGACGCTATGAATGCAGTATTAGGATTTTTCGTCGATATTTTTAGTCAGCCAGCAATTCTCGTTGCGTTAATCGCACTGATTGGCTTAGTTGTTCAGAAAAAATCTGCGGCTGATATTACATCAGGCACTATTAAAACAATTTTAGGGTTCCTAGTATTAAGCGCGGGCGCAGGTGTCGTAACGAGTTCGCTCGAGCCATTCGGTAAAATGTTCCAAGAGGCATTTGGTGTACAAGGGGTTGTGCCGAATAACGAAGCCATCATCTCTATTGCATTGAAAGAATACGGTACAACGGCAGCACTCATTATGATGTTTGGGATGCTCGTAAATATTTTAATCGCACGGTTCTCAAATCTTAAATATATTTTCTTAACAGGGCATCATACGTTCTATATGGCGGCGTTCTTAGCTATTTTACTAACAGTTGGTAATATCACAGGTACACTGACGGTCGTCTTAGGTTCATTAATTCTAGGGTTAATTATGGCTGTCTTGCCAGCGCTTGGTCAATCTACAATGAGAAAGATTACAGGGTCAGATCAAGTTGCGATTGGTCATTTTGGTACGCTAAGTTACTGGGCTGCCGGTGAAGTAGGAAAACTTTTCGCAGGTAAATCAAAATCAACAGAAGATATTAAGTTCCCTAAAGGTTTAAGTTTCTTACGTGAGAGTACGATTAGTATTTCGTTAACAATGATTGTGTTATATATTATTGCGGCATTGTTTGCAGGTCCACATTATGTACATACTGAGTTGAGTGAAGGTACAAACTTTATCGTCTTTTCAGTCATTCAAGGTGTGACCTTTGCGGCAGGGGTATTCATTATCTTAACCGGTGTTCGTTTGATATTGGCAGAAATCGTGCCAGCATTCAAAGGGATTTCTGAAAAACTGGTTCCAAATACAAAGCCAGCATTAGACTGCCCGATTGTCTTCCCTTATGCACAAAATGCGGTACTAATTGGTTTCTTCGTCAGCTTTGTTACAGGCGTTGCTGGGATGTTTATTATGTTCATGCTCGGTGGTGTCGTTATCTTGCCAGGTGTTGTCCCACACTTCTTCCTAGGTGCGACAGCTGGTGTATTTGGTAACGCACGCGGTGGTATTAAAGGGGCGGTTGCAGGTTCTGCGCTCAACGGTTTATTAATTACGTTCTTACCGTTATTATTCATTCCGTTTATGGGAGAATTAGGGTCAGCCGCAACAACATTCTCAGATACCGACTTCTTAGCGGTAGGTATTATCGTCGGCTATATTACAAAATATTTAGGTGCAATGGGTATCGCAGCATTGCTCGTTATTGTCGGTGCATTAGCGATCGTATTGCAAAAGCGTTCAACAGACAAGTTAGCACAAGATAAATAAATGTCATTAAAAAAGGCGGTAGCAGCCAGTACTCAAATCATTGAGTAGGGCACTACCGCTTTTAGTATGCTTATTTCAAGCTATCTTCAATTTCTTTAATTTCTGATGGTTTTAAGTCGATAACGATTTCGCCATCTTTCGTATCTTCTTTCAAAGCATCTTTTGCTTCTTCAGAGTGGTACAATTCTGCGATACGTTGGTATGTTTTGTTATCTTTATCTTTTGTGTTAACTGCGATGATATTGATAAATGGTTTTGTTGTATCGCCTTCAGAGTCTTCAAGGAAAATCGGATCTTTCTTAGCATCTAAGCCTGCTTTTGTTGCAACACCGTTATTGATAATCGCAATATCAACGTCTGAGAGTGCGCGTGCTGTTTGTTGTGCATCTACAGCTGTGATGTCTAAGTTTTTCGGATTGTTTTTAATGTCTTTAATAGAGCTAGAAAGACCAAAGTCATCGTTAAGTTCAAGAAGGCCTGCTTTTTCAAGTAACTTCAAGGCGCGTGCTTGGTTTGAGATGTCGTTTGGAATGGCTACTTTAGCACCGTCTTTGACATCTTTTACGTCTTTCACTTTCTCAGAGTAAATACCTAATGGCGCTAATACAGATGTACGAATCGGTGTAATATCAGTGCCTTTATTTTCCTTCTTAAATGTATCTAAAAAGGCAAAGTGTTGGAAGGCGTTCATGTCGATGTCGCCATCACTTAATGCTTTGTTAGGAACGTTGTAGTCAGAGAATTGTTTGATTTCTAAGTCGATGTCTTCTTTCTTCGCCAATTCTTTAACTTTTTCCCACGCTTTTGAATCATTTGAAGCGATACCGATTGTTACTTTTTTCGTGTCCGCGTTTTGTCCGCATGCTGCAAGTAAAAATAGTGCAGCGAATAATACAGTGATTAACTTTTTCATATTTGGAAACCTCCTAAGTTTAGTTGCGTCTTACTTTTCTAGCGAGTACATTACCGAGTGATTGGATGAGTTGCACGATAATGACGAGTACGATGACTGTGATTAAGATGACGAGTGTGTCAAAGCGTTGATAGCCATATACAAGCGCCATATCACCAATTCCACCGCCACCAACAGCACCAGCCATTGCAGTTGCACCAATCAAGCCGATAATTGCAGTTGTGATAGACAGGATGAGTGAACCGAGTGCCTCTGGTAACAAGAAATAACGAATAATTTGTACTGGCGACGCACCCATCGCATTTGCCGCCTCAATAATGCCATCGTCTACTTCTAAGAGCGAGTTCTCAATCAGACGTGCGATATACGGTGCAACATAGACTGTCAATGGCACAATCGCAGCCGTTGTTCCGATTGACGTACCGACTAAAAGTTTCGTGAACGGTACAATCGCAATTAGTAAAATAATAAACGGTACAGAACGTAAAATATTAATAATTGGGTTTAACACATGGTGGATGATCGCATTCGGCCATATGCCATTCGTGCGGGTAACCACAAGTAAAATGCCGAGTGGAATCCCGATGAGTGAACCGATGACGAGTGCTACTGACACCATGTAAAGTGTTTGATAAAGTGCTTCTAATAGTTGTGCTGAATCAATGGATGAACCGAGCATCTTCTGACACCTCCTCGAAGTGAATATGTTGTGTTGTTAAGTGATTTTGAACGGCTTGTTGTTGTGCGTCATCGCCAATGACTTGCAACCAAAGATAGCCGACCGTATCGTCTTGTATTTCCGCCATAAAAGCATGAACAATATTGACCTTGACTTGGAATTGCGCGATTAAATCATGCACAATGGCGTGTGATATTTGATTACTCTCGATAAAGAGTTGATAGATTTGTGCGTTGTCTTCGTGTGAAAGCTGTTGAACGACATGTTGTGACGGTTCGGTATTAATAACCGTTGAGACAAAACGTTTTGCTGTCGGTGTTTTCGGATGACTGAACACGTTCTTCACAGAATCTAATTCAATCACTGAACCTTGCTCCATGACAGCGACGCGGTTACAAATTTTTTGAATAACGCTCATTTCATGCGTAATCACTAGAATGGTTACACCGAATGTTTCGTTCGTTTTCTTCAACAAGTCTAAGATGGCATCTGTCGTTGCAGGGTCAAGTGCGCTCGTTGCTTCATCACACAATAAAATTTTAGGGTTTGTGACTAGTGCGCGTGCAATTGCGACACGTTGCTTTTGACCACCTGATAGTTCATTCGGATATTGTTGCGCCTTACCATCAAGGCCTACAAAAGCGAGCATTTCGTTGACACGTTTTTCAATTTCTGAGGGGTTCACCTTTCGCAATATGAGTGGCATGGCGACGTTTTTATAAACGGTCTTAGCATTGAGTAGATTGAAGTGTTGGAAAATCATACCAATATCTTGTTTTACTTTGCGTAAGTCTGCCTGTGTATATGTATTCAAGTGATGATTATCCACATATACGTCACCAGAAGTTTGTTTTTCAAGCTGGTTAACGAGTCGCACTAATGTACTCTTGCCAGCACCGCTATACCCGATCACACCGAAAATATCGCCTTGATTCACAGTAAAGCTAACGTCATTCAATGCGTGAACGGTTGTATTCTTTTTATTAAAAGTTTTGCTGACATTTTGAAACGTAATCATAACTGCCTCCTTGAATTCCGACTTAATTAGTAATGTTTGTTATTGTAGGTCACTTTTCCACATTCGTCAACACAATATTATGTATTTTCAGAAAATAAATGACGATTACTATTAAAATCTAATACTTATTAGACGATTGAATACGACGATGGAAATTCTCTTACCTTAATGTAAACTATAATTAAAATAACATTACAATTATGCTATACTGCTTGTAGAGTAGGAGGGGATTGCTTTGGAAATTGCAACACGCATTTTAAATGGGGCGTTTCTGACGCCTGAAGAAGCATATACATTATTTACAGATGCATCATTAGATACGATGACATTAGTACATGAGGCATATCAATTACGCAAATATTATTATGGTCATAAAGTAAAATTAAATATGATTTTGAATGCGAAGAGCGGTATTTGTCCCGAAGATTGTGGCTATTGTGGACAGTCAAGAGAGATGAAAGAAAAACAACGTTATGCTTTAATACCAGAAAATCAAATTACAGAAGGTGCAAAAGTAGCTGCAGAGAACGAGATTGGTACGTATTGTATTGTGATGAGTGGTCGTGGACCGAGTGATAAGGAAGTGGATCATATCACGGCATCAGTCGAACGCATTAAAGCCGAACATCCACAGTTGAAAATATGTGCGTGTCTCGGTTTAGCGAATGACGAGCAAGCGACTAAACTGAAAGCGGCAGGTGTTGACCGATATAATCACAATTTAAATACAAGTGAAAACTATCATGACGAAGTGGTCACGACACATACATACCAAGATCGTTTAGAAACCATTGAAACGATGAAAGCACATCATATTTCGCCATGTTCGGGTGTTATATGTGGTATGGGGGAAACGGATCAAGATATTGTCGATATGGCATTTGCATTGAAAGACATTGATGCGGATAGTATTCCAGTCAACTTTTTACATCCGATTAAAGGTACAAAGTTTGGCGACATGAATCAATTGACACCGATGCGTTGCTTGCGTATTTTGGCGTTATTCCGCTTGATTAACCCGTCAAAAGAAATTCGTATCGCAGGTGGACGTGAAGTCAATTTGCGTTCACTACAAGCGACAGCATTGATGGTAGCTAATTCAATCTTCGTTGGCGACTATTTAATTACAGGCGGCCAGCCAAACCAATTAGACTACGATATGATTCAAGATTTAGTCTATGAAATTGATTATGGGCATGCAGAAAATGAAGTAAAAACGCAATAAAACAACAAGACCTGTGTTTCGAAAAGGAGACACAGGTCTTGTTTTTGGGACGTTCATAAACAAAATAAAGCCTTTTATACATGACTCTTTCCTACGCAGATTCTTGAGTTTGTCTATTAATGATTGCTTGAATGTAAAGTGCTAAAAATAGTTCTGGGCAATCATCAGTATTGTTTATTGTAATAGTATGTTTTTCTCCACGTTTTTTAGTGTGTTTGTCCTTAGCTAAATCCCAAAAGCGCTTATTTGCTTGAAGTACAATATCTCCATTATCATTTAAGATTGTTGTTTTTGAACGCATATAATCGTTTTTAAGTGAATACGTATGGTCTTTAGTATAAAAGACATAGGGGAGTTGCTGTTTGATTCCTTTTTCTTTTAAAAGTTTATGCATCTCGTACGTTCCAATGAAATCATCGTTTAAATACACGTTATATTTATATCTGAGAGTGAAAGGACTTTGAGCAATTATTTTCACGCTATTCGTATTAGATTGTAAGTGTGTGCTATACATAGAATAAAAACCCAATAGACTAAAAATTTGATGAATACGGTTAAAGTAATATGGTGAATAAGTTATATCTTCACCCCCATATATAGGAATGACTTGCTTATCGACTATATATAATGGCAATTGAAAGAAAAATTCATTCGCCTCTAAATTTATATCCGTGTTATCGGTTAAATCATGTGCTGTAAAGTTCTGTTGTGTATGTTTTCGGAATATGAGTAAACCTATGATAAATAAAGAAACTACTAAAAATAAAGACCCTGTTAACCAGGGAGATATGTTTATTAATGTGCCCTTACCCAATACAAGTGATATTGAATTGACGATATTAAATATTAATAGTACTAACCAAATAAGTATTACCCTACCCATTGCCAATCACATCGCTCCTTTAATTTTCAAAGTATATAAAAAAGTAGTGAAGCTACCTATCATTGTAGATACTTTCACTACTTATCTTAATATGATTATAAGTGTTCAACAAGTGGGGCTCAATGAAGCTCATGCTAGACACTTTTCTCATAATACCTTACCAATCTGTTGGCTCGATATAACCACTGTATTCATCATGTTCACGGAACCATTTAATAAATTCAGGATCCTTATATGCGTCACGTAACGCTTTCGCCCATTCTTTATCTTTGTCTGACGCATTGATACTTAACATGACTTTGTGCTCGTCTGGTGTTTTTTCCACAACAAGCCCATCGCTAATCTTTTGGCCGCTATCCGCAATATAGTTACCGTTCACGATACCGTAGTCAACGTCTTCTAATGAACGCAGTACTTGTGGTGATGCAACTTCACTAAATTTTAAATCGTATTTGTCAGGGTGTACGCTAGATAGTTTAAAGTTTACACCAGTTGTTTTGTTATCCAGCTTAATCCATCCAAGACCTTCTAAAATTCTTAATGCACGTTCTTGATTGACTGGGTCATTCGGTACAGCAATCGTTTGTCCATCTTGAACTTCATCTAATGATTTGTGTTTCTTAGACCATACCGATTGAGGTGCGGTTGGAACATCATTGTTTTTAATCATTTTGGCATCGATTTTATCATTGATACTATTCATATATGCTGTACTTTGGAAGACGGAAGCTTGAATGTCGCCATCTTTCATCGCAGGATTGATTTGATCTGTTTGCGAAAAAGATTTAATTTCCACATCATACCCCTTTTTCTCCAAGATAGGCAGTATACCACCGCGGAAGATTTCTTCGTATGTACCAGGACCGAAACCGACTGTTATTTTTTTTGCATTCTCTTGGCTTGCAGAGTCATCTTTGCCGCATGCTACGAGCAACACCGCAATCATCAAAATAATACTGAACTTAAGATATTTCATCATACCCCTCCTAAAACATAGTAAATTGATAAGAATTAACAGAATTATAGCACGTATCTGACTTTTTTGGTAGATTATTTTTTCGGAATATTTACGATGGGTCTATGGTTTGATACGCTAGGGTGTGACTCGTGGTAAAATAAGGAAAAGTGTGGATAAGGAAGTGAGTATATGTATAAAAAGATAATCGTAAGTGGTATGGTAGCCTCTCTATTATTGACAGGTGTCGCACAGAATGTGTCCGCTGCGAATGAATACAAACCTAAAGAAGAGATATTTTTACAAGGTGCTGATTTAAATAACGACCAATTGGCAGAAACAAAAGATACGTTGGGTGTTGGCAACAACGTCACAACATACCAAGTCACAAATACAGATGTGATTCGATATACTGGCACAGAGTATGATTATATTCACTCAAGTGCACTTATCAAGCCAAAACGTTTTACACACGGTGTAGACGTTGAGATTGAAACACCAGAGAATATTACACGTATTACGAAAGAACAATATATGAACGCAGCGATTACGTCTGGTATTCAAGATGCGACGATACGTATCGCGTCAGTGGATCCAGTAACGGGTGAAGGTGCATTGACAGGTATTTACAAAGCGTATGAAGCACAAGGAAATACGTTAAACCGTGAAGATATTCAAAATGCACATAGTGAGATGAATGACTTAGCACGCATTAGTGAAAATCATGCGAACACGGAAGGCTATTCGGATGAAGCATTGAATGAAGCGATTGCCGACATGAAGTCTCAAATTGCGGAAGCGACAGCGTCTAATCAACAAATCAATGAATTAACAATCAATAATATTGTCAATCAAACGTTAAATGAGCGTAATTTGAATCAAGTGTTAAGTAACAATGAGATTGCGGTGATTCAGAATATCATGATGAATGTTGCGCAATCAGATGTTTTGACGCAAGATCCAGAAGCTTTTAAAAAGCAAGCGAATGAATTGAGAGATAGTATCCAGAAACAAGCAGGGGACAAACTAGACGCTTTAAAAGAGCTAGACAATCCTGAAACGCGCAATTGGTTACAATCGCTGTGGGATGAACTTGTTTCATTAATTACGAGAATATGGCATTGGCTCGTGTCATTTGTCTAAATTGAATAACATACAAAAAGAAGTCCACACACGACGATGCGGACTTCTTTTTTATTAGTTACGGATAAGGTAGTCAAACGCTGATAATGCAGCTGTTGCACCTGATCCCATTGAAATAATAATTTGTTTATAGCGTTGGTCTGTACAGTCACCAGCAGCAAAGATACCTGGGACATTTGTTGCACCAAGACGGTCAACTTCAATTTCGCCCATTCTGTTGCGGTTGACTGTATCGCCTAACCATTCAGTGTTTGGTGACAGACCGATTTGAACGAACACACCGTCTAATTCAATGTGTTTTTGTTCGTTAGATTGCATATCTTCATAAGTAAGACCTGTTACACGCTCGTCACCTGTGATTTCTTTTGTTGCAGCATTTGTAATCACTGTTGTGTTTGATAATGAATTTAAGCGTTCTTGTAGGACTTTGTCCGCACGCATTTCAGCACCAAATTCAAGTAATGTAACGTTTTTACAAATACCAGCAAGGTCAATCGCAGCTTCAACACCAGAGTTACCGCCACCGACAACGGCTACGTTCTTGTTCTCGAACAATGGACCGTCACAGTGAGGGCAGTAAGCAACCCCTTTATTCGCAAGCTCTTGCTCACCTGGTACACCAAGTTGTCTCCAACGTGCACCTGTTGATACGATTAACGTTTTTGTACGAAGTGTCGCACCATTATTCAATGTGATGTCGATACCGTCATCTGTTTTGTTGACAGATTCTGCACGAACACCTTTCATCACATCGATATTGTATTCGTTAATATGTTCTTCAAGGTTACCTGCAAGTGCTGTACCTGTTGTTTTCTTCACGCTAATCAAGTTTTCGATATCTTGTGTATCATTCACTTGACCACCGATACGATCTGCAACGATACCTGTGCGTAATCCTTTACGTGCAGCATAAATTGCTGAACTTGCACTTGCTGGGCCGCCGCCGACAACAAGTACATCAAATGTATCTTTGCCTTCGAATTCAGAAGCATCTGGACCTTGACCTAATGCGCTTAAAATATCTGTCACTGTCATACGGCCGCTACCGAATTGTTCGCCGTTTAAGAAGATAGATGGAACGGCCATAATATCTTCAGCTTCTTCTTTGAATGCAGCGCCGTCAATCATTGTATGTGTGATATTCGGGTTTAATACACTCATAAGGTTTAATGCTTGAACGACGTCAGGGCATTTTTGACATGTTAAGCTGATGTATGTTTCAAAGTTTAATGGTTTATCAATCGCTTTGATTTGATCGATTACAGATTGTTCTTCTTTCGGAGCACGACCACTTACTTGTAGAAGGGCAAGAACGAAAGAATTAAACTCATGACCAAGAGGAACACCGGCAAAAGTAATGCCAGTGTCCTCTCCGGGTCTATTCACGCTAAAGCTAGGTGAACGTTTTAAGTCTGCTTTTTCCACTGTAATGCGTGATGACATTTCTGCAACTTCATTCACAAGATCTTCCATCTTTTGAGATGTTTCGCCTGATCCAGTGCTTAGTTTGAAGACAACGTCACCTTCCATCAAATCAAGAAGTTGTGCAAGTTGATTCTTTAACTCTTGATTAAGCATTCAGTAAAGCCTCCTTAAATTTTACCTACTAAGTCTAAACCTGGTGTTAAAGTTTCGCTACCTTCTTCCCATTTCGCTGGGCAAACTTCACCTGGGTTTTGACGTACATATTGTGCTGCTTTGATTTTGTGTACTAATGTGCTTGCGTCACGGCCGATACCGTCAGCATTGATTTCAGCTGCTTGAACAACACCGTCAGGGTCAACGATGAATGTACCACGTTGTGCAAGACCTGATGCTTCGTCTAATACGTCGAATTGACGCGTGATTGTTTGTGATGGGTCACCGATCATTGTGTATTTTAAAGTGCTGATCGCATCTGAGTGATCGTGCCAAGCTTTGTGTACGAAGTGTGTGTCAGTTGATACTGAGAATACGTTTGTACCAAGTTCTTGTAATTTTTCGTATTGGCTTTGAACGTCTTGTAATTCAGTTGGGCATACGAATGAGAAGTCTGCTGGGTAGAATACAACAACGCTCCAGCTGCCTTTTAAGTCTTCTTGAGTTACTTCAACGAACTCATCTTTTTGTGCGTTATATGCTTGTGCTGTGAAATCTTCAATTTGTTTACCGATTAATGACATGTTAATTGGCCTCCTAATATATGTGCTTATTATTATTAGATTAGAACTACCACAAAGTCTTCTTTGTTATAATTCCTTTTTAATAATAATTCTAATCTCGAGTATTATTATGGCATGGAACGATAAAAACGTCAATTAATAAACTGAAATAATTTATATGTGGCTTTTATCGTGCGATGTTGCGTCGCTGGAATGATGCGCAGCAATGCAGTGTACGCATGCCATCTCTACATTCATCATAGCATTGATTGTCATGAATTCTCAATTAAAGACACCTTTATTGAAAATGAACAGTGTTAAAAGGCTCTCCAAGTACGTACTCGAAAAGCCTTAAAATGTATTATTCAAATGTCACAGTCACACTGCCGACACCTTGGTAATCAACGGTATACGTACCTTGTTCTGCTTTAATAGGTGGGATGAATGTACCCGATGAGATGACATCACCTTTTTTGAGCGCTTTACCATGGCTTGCTAATTTTTGGCTTAACCATTGAACAGCTTTAACAGGATTACCTAATACTTCTGATGCGACGCCTGTTTTAATTTTTTCTCCATTATACTTCAATGACATTGTGACGTTACCAAGCGTTTCATAATCAAGTTGGGCCACAGATTCGCCGACAACGACAAGACCTGTTGCGGTGTTATCTGCCAGTAGGTCACCTAATGTAAAGTTAGGGAACCAGTCTTCGTAACGTGCATCTGGTACTTCGATGGCAGGTGCGAGTTGTGAGTTGTTCAATACATCATCAATACTTGGCTCAGCTGGCAAATCTTCTGTTATAACGAAGACTAATTCGGGCTCGATTAATGGCGCGAATAGCTTATCTAATTGAACTGTTGCACTGTCTTCTTTTAGTACGGTTTTGAGCAATGTACCATAAGCAGGTTCGTGCGTGTTGGCATAGGCTTGTGTTTCAGCGCTCGTCATACTTACTTTATAACCTGCGACTTCAGTGTGATTGTGTGCTTTTAATTTATCGATTAAGGCATCTTGTGTTTGGTAGCCTAAGACTTCATCCACATCAGCTTCAGGATTTAGGAAAGGGATGGGTTGTTGTGTATCGTAAGCTTGGAATACTTGATCTGCTAATTGTTGTGCTTTTTGTGACATAAAGACACTCCTTTGTCAGAAAATTTATATTTTTATGATAAAGGTTTGTTTGGAAAGATGCAAGTAAGCAAGGTATATGCGTTTCATTAGATGATTTGCTAATATGAGAAAAAAGCATAGAGGAGTGTCAAGCATGTCAGATTACGTTTATAACTTAGCAAAAAAGCATCATTCGGTTAGAAAATTCAAACCAGAACCGTTAACACGTGAGACGGTTGAAAAATTGATCGAAGCAGGTCAAATGGCGTCGACATCGAGCTACTTACAAACGACGTCAGTGATTGGCGTAGAAGATGAAGAGAAGAAACTGGCACTTAAAGAAGTATCAGGACAACCGTACGTCGTAGATAACGGTTATTTGTTTGTATTCGTGATTGATTACAATCGTCACAGTATCGTGAATGAACAACAATCACGTGATATGTCAACGAGCTTTGAATCAGCGGAAGGTTTACTTGTAGGAACGGTGGATGCGTCATTAATGGCTCAGAACATTGCGCTTACTGCTGAAGATATGGGCTACGGTATTGTCTATTTAGGTTCGTTGCGTAACGATGTGGCACGTGTGCGAGAGATTTTAGACTTACCTGAGTATACGTTCCCACTCTTTGGTATGGCGTTGGGTGTGCCTGCAGATGATGAGAATGGTTCACCAAAACCACGCTTACCGTTAGAGCACGTTTTCCATGTAGACACGTATAACAAAGACCGTGATGTACAGCGTCAACAGTTAGCAGATTATGACCAAACGGTATCTGATTATTATAAAGAGAGAACACAGGGGCAACGCACGGAAACATGGTCTGAACAAGTAGGAAACTTTATGAGTAGCAAACAGCGCTTAGAGATGGATCATTGGCTCAAAAACGCCGGATTTAATAAAAAATAAAAGAAAGGCCGCCTATGTGGATAGCAATCATACTATCCACATAGGCGGCTTTATTAATGATTAACGACTTGTTGACAATTCGTCATAGTGATTGTCGTTAAAGACTTTTTCGTCTAATTGTTTTGTAAGTTTTGCTGTACCTGTGCCTGCTAACATTGAGTCGTTAACGTTCAAGGCAGTACGTCCCATATCGATAAGCGGTTCAACTGAGATAAGCACACCGGCAAGTCCGACTGGTAAGTTTAATGCTGAAAGGACAAGGATTGATGCGAATGTTGCACCGCCACCAACACCTGCGACACCAAATGAACTAATGATGACAACGAGAACAAGTGTTGCGATGAATTGTAAGTCGACTTCAACACCTGCAACGGGTGCGACCATAATCGCAAGCATTGCTGGATAGATACCCGCACAACCATTTTGACCGATAGACAGACCGAATGAGCCTGAGAAGTTCGCGATGGCTTGTGGCACGCCTAAGCGGTTTGTTTGTGCTTGAATATTAAGTGGTAACGTACCCGCACTTGAACGTGATGTGAAGGCAAATACCATAACTTCTGCTGTTTTTTTCATATATTGAATTGGGTTCACACCAAGTACCGCTAAAATAATCATGTGAATGATGTACATTGTGATAAGTGCGGCGTATGATGCGATGACAAATTTGCCAAGTGTCCAAATCGCTGCGAAGTCACTTGTCGCCATTGTATTCAACATGATGGCTAAGATACCATAAGGCGTTAAGCGTAATACGAACGTAACGATAGCCATAACAAGTGCGTATACCGCATCGATTGCACGTTTTAAAACATGACCATTTTCAGGTTGTTTACGTGCGACACGTAAGTATGCAAAACCGATAAATGCAGCGAAGATAACGACTGCAATTGTTGATGTTGCACGTGCACCTGTGAAGTCCAAGAACGGATTTGCAGGGAGTAGTTCTAAGATTTGTGCTGGTAATGTTGTTGCTGTTAAATCTTTCGCTGTTTGTGTGATTTCAGAACTACGTGCATTTTCAGCCTGACCTAAGTCGATACTTGAGGCATCAAGGCCGAATAACATCGCATAGGCGATACCGACAATTGCGGCAATTGCTACGGTACCGATTAAGAACATAAAAATATAAGAACCCATTTTCGCGAACTTTTCACCAAGGTCGATCTTAGTGAACGCGGCAATGATAGATACGAAAACAAGTGGGATAACAATCATTTGTAATAAGGAAATATAACCATTACCAATGATGCCAATCCATTCAGTTGTTTGGGTTGTAATCTTGCTGTCAGAACCATAGATGAGTTGCACGATCACACCGAGTACAATCCCTAGACCGAGTGCCGTGAAGACACGTGTAGGGAACTTGACGTGCTTTTTCGTCATCATCCATAAGCCTGCAAGAATCGCAATGAAGATGATTAAGTTAAGTATAATTAATAATGTAGACATATAGACGCTTCCTTTTTAATTCCGATTTGTATAATAAGAATAAGTGCAAGTGTCTATAAAATCAAGCCCTATGCGTTAATTTTTTAATTTAATGGAGAAAATGGTTTCAATTGTTGCTCGGCCAATGTATCGCCGTCAATCAGTTGTGCCATCAACTCTCCCACGATAGGTGACAGCAAGATACCGTTACGATAATGACCAGTTGAAACGTAAAGGTTCGGCTGTATTGCGCCCATAATAGGGATGCCGCTTGGTGTGATAGGGCGGATGCCTGTCCAAGTTTTAATGACGCGGTGTTGCTGGAGTGCTGGAATCATGTTGAAGCTTTCTACATCTAACCAGTGCAAGTTCGCTTCATTATTATGTGTACTCCAGTTGTCAATTTCAGATGTCGCGCCAATTAAGAAGCGGTTCGGCTTTTTCGGCACAATATAACAGCCATTCATATTGAAAATCGTCTCTTTCAGCCCCGTGTAGTCAGATTCGATGAGTTTAACATCCCCTTTGACCGGTTGCGTAGGCAGTTCAATGCCAAGTTGTTGAAGCAGTGTGCCACTCCATGCACCTGCCGCGATGATAAGTTCATCAGCTTCAAAGGAACCACGAGAAGTTGCGATATGATAATGTGTCCCCGTCTGTGTGATTTGAATAACTTCTGTATGCAAATGCAGGTGTATATGTGGCCGCTTAATTGCCGACTGTATCAAAGCCTGTGTATACAAATTTGCATTAATTTGACCGTCGTCATGAATTTTAAACGCCGCACACGAATGAACGTCACACTGCGGGAAACGTTCATGTAGTTGTGCGGGTGATAGTTCATATATCGCATGGTCTTGTTGAGACAGAAAAGCAAATTGTTTCTTCACATCCGCTACATATTGTGGTGCCGTTGCGACTTTGATAAGTCCGTGTGTTTGTAATTCAATATCCATTTGCGTTTCTTTATTGAGCCGTTCAGCAGTATCAGGCATCATGACACGACTCATCATCGCAAGGCGGTAAAGAGGGGTATCTTCAAAAAATTCATTTTGTGCACCTAACATACCACCCGCAGCATAAGAAGCATTCATACGTGGGGTAGAGCGATCAATAATATGTATCTGTCTACCTTTATGATTGAGTTGACGGGCAATAGACACTCCCATGACACCCGCACCAATAATCACTGTTTGTAACATAAAAAAACCTCCTGCATGTGAGGGTGCAGG
This sequence comes from Staphylococcus rostri, assembly GCF_002902145.1. GTDB lineage: Bacteria > Bacillota > Bacilli > Staphylococcales > Staphylococcaceae > Staphylococcus > Staphylococcus rostri. Next base: position 23,894 of record NZ_PPRF01000002.1, read on the forward strand.
AAGTTTGCATGTATGATTGAAATTGAGTCGCTGTTAATAACAATAGCTTCAATATCGTTATCGTTCGTTGCAACCGCCTGACCGTGGTCTGCGCGTTGCGACATGTCATTGCTTCCCTTCGATGGCATTAACCATATCAGGTTCAAAGAGTTAAGAGTCAGTCTTTCTCAGCTCACTTCGAGCACCCCTAGCATGATATTTAATTTTAAAGCATCTGTCTTATATTAGCGTGGCTTAACCACCAAATAAACGTTGGAAAAAGCCTTTTTTCTCGCTGTTTTCGATTTTCTCTGTCAAAGCCTTTTGTTCTTCAATTTGTGATTCGATATGTTTTTGTGTCGTACCGAGTTGCTCCGTTTGCTTCTTCTGAGCTTCTGTTAATGCCTCCATCGACGCGCTATTTGCTTTAAGTTGTGTTTCCAACTTGTTATGTAACTCAGTCAATGCTTCTTGTTGTTGATGTACTTGTGTAACCATTTGTCCGAGCATTTTACGTTCTTCGCGCATCTGGTTAATTTCATTGTGCAACTCATTGAATAAGTTAGAAAGTTGTTGATCTGCTGGCAACTGTTGTGCGTCGTCTTTAACAATCACTTGTAAGAAGTCTTTTTCTTTTTCAAGTTCTTCAAATGCGAGCTCATAGCTATTCGTTTGACCAACGCGTTCAGCAATCTCTTGGAATAATGCAATATCGTCTTCTTTAAAATCAGTCGCTTCACGCCCGCGATATTCTGTTTTGCCTAAATGGTAACCACGTTCTTCAAGGTGCTGAACGATTTTGCGGACTTGCTTTTCACTTAAGCCAGATTTTTGAGCAAATTCTTTTGTTAGCATATAACCGGATCCTTCCTTCTACAATTTTAGACGACTGTCAGTGTTCGTTCAGTGACCCGTCAGTCTTACCTCTTCCTAATTGTAGCGACTTTACGACTTGATTTCAAGGGCTTATGCAGTCGGATCTTTACGCAAATCCATCTTAACGAGTAATGGATAGATGACTTTACGTGGTAGACGATTCGCAAAGACATATTTGAGAATATAGCATGACTTGACGCTTGTCCCATAGATGTCTTTCGTTAAAGGAATATTCGCCTTGATATAAAGGTCGAGGGGCACCGGCTTGCCATTACGATCAAGAGACGGCTGAATATATGGAATTTGTATTTGTTTTTCAAAATCATGTTGTGTGAGGAAACGTCTGCGGAATGCAATATCATCAGCCGTTTGTGAATTCACATCAGGTGACTCAAACGTTGATTCAAACATAAAGAAGTTCACATCTTTACCGTGCAACTGGTTTGATAATACGTTGATACACGCCTCCGTTTGATACAGTGTCTCCTCAAGATACGTTTCGTGGTTGTCGCCATGTTCTGCTAGTAAATAAATAATAAAGCCAGCGTTCGTTGTAGCTTCATAGTGTGCCGTCGCAAAACTAACCACACGGCCGTCTTCCACGCCAACTAAGAATACATAATCATTCTTCGTCTTTTCCGTTTTGAGCGATTGGACAAAGACAGACTCATCTTCCGTCACAAGGGGGTCTAATCTGCCAGTGTAAAAGTCGATTGCTGGTTGATACCACGGATCTTTTGTCGATTTAATTTGAATAAATTTCATAGCCTATCACCTCTTTGTAATGGCTCTAGTATAGCATACTCAAAGGGATGTTATATGAATAGAAACATACCGTTTAAGCTTGAGATTTGAGATAGAAGCTGATGAGGGATGCTAGGACTCCGGTTGTTGGTTTCTCAGCCTACAAGTCAGTCCTTGTCGAACGTTTGATTCACAAAAAAGCACCCAGACGTAAGAATCGCCTGAGTGCTAACGGAGTGCTTAAAATTATTCAATATCGCCTTTATGTTCAGATGGATGATGTTTGAAGTCTTGTGTTTCATAAGCGCTGTTCGTTTGTGTCACTTCGCCATTTAAATGTTGATTGCGGTCAACTACAATGGCAATGTCGCCATCAAGTACGGCTTGCTTCAACTGTTCTTTGTCGTTATCAGCAAGGTCAAAGCGTGTAAACGCAGCTTCTTCTGGATCTTCTCCGATAAAAAAGCGCATAAACTTATCGCTAATTGTACCTGCAGTTGGTTTCTGTTTGACTTCTGAGTCGTTGAAACGGTCTGTTTTGAGTCGCTCCTTGCTGACAATTGTAATTTCATGTTCGCTGTATCCATCGCGCAACAATGCATCAACTGCTTTAATCACATCTTCTTCGTTTTTTACCAATTTAAAATGAGTCATTTCGGATGCCCCCGTTCATTATTATTTAGTTTTTCAAATACCCTTTTAATGAAAAGTTAAACGCATACATTTTTATTATGCTATTTAATGATAACTTTTGTAAAGATGCTAAAGAATTCTAAAAATTGATGTTTTGCATACCAGTATTGCGAAAAAACGTTAAATTTGCTATTATCAGTTAATAATTTACATAGACTCATATAATCTGAAGAATATGGCTTTAGAAGTTTCTACCATGTCGCCTTAAACGATATGACTATGAGTAATAACTACATCTGTAACATGCGACATACGTTCGGCGCTTTTACGACAAAAAGTCAGTGTATTTAGTAATGTCAAAGGGCGTTCTAACGATGATGTCAGTGTCACTGTACAATTGTATGACTATTACTCTAACACCTGAAACGATATTCTTTAGTTTTGGGGTTTTTTAATATCTTGAGTTATCTAGGAGGAATAGTTTTGGATGCGTTAAAAAGAAAAGTCATTGAAGACGGTGTGGTTATTGATGAGGCCATTCTCAAAGTCGACGGTTTTTTAAATCATCAGATTGACGCAGGATTGATGTACGAGATTGGGGAAGTCTTTCATTCGCAGTTTAGCGATCAAGGTATTACAAAGATTTTAACGATTGAAGCATCAGGTATTGCACCGGCAATCATGGTGGCACACCGCTTTAATGTACCGTGTTTGTTTGCGAAAAAGGCGAAACCGAACACTTTGAATCAAGGGTATTACCAAACGGATGTACATTCATTTACGAAAAACAAAACGAATTCGGTGATTGTTTCAAATGAGTTTTTGTCTGATCAAGATACGGTCTTAATTATTGATGACTTTTTAGCGAATGGGGAAGCAGCGTTAGGCTTACATCGTTTAGCACAGCAAGCAGGCGCTAAGACGGCGGGTATTGGTATACTCGTTGAAAAGAGCTTCCAGCCAGGGCGTGCGCGTTTAGAGGAAGCAGGACTGACGGTATCATCATTATGTCAAGTGGCATCTTTAAAAGGGAACAAGGTTACTTTGTTAGGAGATGACGCATAATGAAAAGGTTCTTGCTGAGCTTACAACACTTATTAGCCATGTACGCAGGTGCGATTCTTGTCCCAATTATTGTAGCGACAAGTTTAGACTTCTCTGCAGAACAGACGGCATACCTAGTAACAGTAGATATTTTTATGTGTGGTGTGGCAACATTCTTGCAAGTCTATAAAGGTATCGGTATTGGACTACCGGTTGTCTTAGGATGTACCTTTACAGCGGTTGCACCGATGATTTTGATTGGTCAAACGAAAGGGATAGACGTCTTATATGGTTCGCTATTCTTATCAGGTCTACTGGTTATCGTGATTGCACCATTCTTTGCATCGCTCGTTAAACTATTTCCACCGGTTGTTACGGGGAGCGTTGTAACGATTATCGGTATTACATTGATGCCTGTTGCGATGAACTATCTTGCAGGCGGTCAAGGGGCGAAAGATTACGGTGCGCCAACACATATTTTGTTAGGTGTTGTGACGCTTGTCATTATTTTAATTTTACAGCGTTTTGCACGCGGGTTTTTAAAGTCTATTGCTATTTTGCTAGGACTAGTAATTGGTACGGTGCTCGCAAGTTTTTTAGGCGTAGTAGATGTTGGACAAGTTGCTTCAGCACATTGGTTTGAATTACCAAGACCTTTCCGTTTTACAGGATTTGCGTTTGATATTGGTGCGACGATTGTATTCTTTATCGTTGCGTTGGTGAGTTTAATTGAATCAACAGGTGTGTATCATGCGTTAAGTGAGATTACTGGTAAGACATTGACGCGTAAAGACTTCCGTAAAGGTTATATGGCGGAAGGGATTGCGATTACGTTAGGTTCAATCTTTAACGCCTTTCCTTATACAGCATACTCACAGAACGTGGGACTTGTGTCATTATCAGGTGCTAAGAAGAATGACGTTATCTACGGCATGGTGGCACTGTTAATCGTCTGTGGCTGTATTCCAAAACTAGGGGCGTTGGCGAATATTATTCCACTGTCTGTCTTAGGTGGTGCGATGCTCGCGATGTTCGGTATGGTTATGGCGTATGGTATGCGCATTTTGAACGACATTAACTTCAAGAATCAGAATAACTTATTAATTATTGCGATTTCTGTTGGTTTAGGTGCAGGAATTACAGCAGTTCCAGAGGCGTTTCAAGCGCTTGGTGACCAGTTTGCATGGTTGACGCAAAATGGAATCGTTTTAGGAACGTTATCGGCAATTGTATTAAATTTATTTTTTAATGGTCTAAACTATCAACAAAATCAAGAAAATGTGAAATAATGTAACTAACAATTAGAATGGAGGCTGTACAAAATGTGGGAAAACAAGTTTGTAAAAGAAGCACTAACATTTGATGATGTTTTATTAATTCCAGCTGAATCGAATGTATTACCGAAAGAAGTAGATTTGAGTGTCACATTATCGGATAAGATTAAGTTGAACATTCCGATTATCTCAGCAGGTATGGACACTGTCACTGAGTCAAAAATGGCGATTGCGATGGCGCGTCAAGGTGGTTTAGGTGTTATTCACAAAAACATGAGCATTGAAGATCAAGCAGATGAAGTACAAAAAGTAAAACGCTCAGAGAATGGTGTTATTACAGATCCATTTTATTTAACACCAGATGAAAGTGTGTATGAAGCAGAAGCGTTGATGGGTAAATACCGTATTTCAGGTGTACCAATCGTTGACAGCAAAGCTTCACGTAAACTTGTCGGTATTCTTACAAACCGTGACTTAAGATTTATTGAAGACTTCTCAATTAAAATTTCAGACGTTATGACGAAAGAAGATTTGATTACAGCTCCAGTAGGTACGACGTTAGAAGAAGCAGAAAAAATTCTTCAATCACACCGTATCGAAAAGTTACCTTTAGTAGAAGACGGTGTATTAGAAGGGCTTATTACAATTAAAGATATCGAAAAAGTTCATGAATATCCATACTCAGCAAAAGACGAACATGGTCGTTTGCTTGTAGCAGCAGCGATTGGTATTGCGAAAGATACAGAGATTCGTGCGAAAAAACTTGTTGAAGCGGGCGTTGATGCACTTGTTATCGACACAGCACACGGTCACTCACAAGGTGTTATCGATCAAGTAAAACATATTAAAGAAACATACCCTGAAATTACTGTTATTGCAGGTAACGTTGCGACAGCTTCAGGTACGAAAGCACTATTTGAAGCGGGTGCAGATGTTGTTAAAGTAGGTATTGGACCAGGTTCAATCTGTACAACACGTGTTGTTGCAGGTGTCGGTGTACCACAAATCACAGCAATTTATGACTGTGCAACAGAAGCGCGTAAACACGGCAAAACAATTATCGCTGACGGTGGTATCAAATTCTCAGGTGACATCGTTAAAGGACTTGCTGCTGGTGGACACGCGGTAATGTTAGGTAGCTTATTAGCAGGTACAAAAGAAAGCCCTGGCGAAGTTGAAATGTTCCAAGGCCGTCAATATAAAGTATACCGTGGTATGGGCTCATTAGGTGCGATGGCAAGCGGTTCAAACGACCGTTATTTCCAAGAAGACAAAACACCTAAAAAATACGTGCCAGAAGGTGTAGAAGGACGTATCGACTACAAAGGTCCATTACAAGACACAATTTACCAATTAATCGGTGGTGTGAAGAGTGGTATGGGCTACACAGGTTCTCACAACTTACAACAATTACGTGATGAAGCACAATTTACAAAAATGAGTGCTGCCGGCTTAGCAGAAAGCCACCCACACGATGTTCAAATTACAAAAGAATCACCTAACTACTCATTCTAAGATTAAAGGAGTACAAACAGTATGGAAATGGCAAAAGAACAAGAACTGATTCTTGTCCTCGACTTTGGAAGTCAATACAATCAGCTGATTACGCGACGCATTCGTGAAATGGGCGTTTACAGTGAACTGCATGATCACGAGATTTCGTTAGATGAAATTAAAAAAATGAATCCTAAAGGTATCATCCTATCTGGTGGACCGAATTCAGTGTATGAAGAAGATGCGTTCACGATTGATCCAGCTATTTATGATTTAGGTGTACCGGTATTAGGTATTTGTTATGGTATGCAACTGACAACAAAACTTTTAGGCGGTAAAGTAGAGCGTGCTAACGAACGTGAATACGGTAAAGCCATTATTAAAGCGAAGTCAGATGAATTATTCCACGGCTTACCTGAAGAACAAACAGTTTGGATGAGTCACTCAGACAAAGTAATCGAAATTCCTGAAGGGTTTGAAGTGATTGCGGATAGCCCAAGCACACAATATGCAGCGATTGAAGATAAAAAACGTCGCATCTATGGCGTGCAATTCCACCCAGAAGTACGTCATACAGAGTACGGTAACGACTTGTTAGAAAACTTTGTACGTCGTGTATGTCAATGTACGGGTCAATGGACGATGGAGAACTTTATCGATATTGAAGTTCAAAAAATCCGCGAACAAGTCGGCGACCGCAAAGTATTATGTGCGATGAGCGGTGGCGTAGACTCATCAGTTGTAGCCGTGTTATTACACAGAGCGATTGGTGACCAATTGACATGTATCTTCGTTGACCACGGTCTTTTACGTAAAGGTGAAGGCGACATGGTCATGGAACAATTTGGTGAAGGCTTTAACATGAACATCATTCGTGTGAACGCCAAAGAACGCTTCATGTCGAAACTTCAAGGCGTTTCTGATCCTGAGAAGAAACGTAAAATCATCGGTAACGAGTTCGTATATGTTTTCGATGATGAAGCATCTAAATTGGAAGGTGTCGACTTCCTAGCACAAGGAACGTTATATACAGACGTTATCGAGTCAGGAACAAAGACGGCACAAACAATCAAATCACACCATAACGTAGGTGGTTTACCAGAGGATATGGAATTCGAACTCATCGAACCAATCAACACACTTTTCAAAGATGAAGTACGTGCGCTTGGTATCGAACTCGGTATTCCAGAACACCTTGTATGGCGTCAACCATTCCCAGGACCAGGTCTTGGTATCCGCGTCCTTGGTGAGATTACGGAAGACAAGTTAGAAATCGTTCGCGAATCAGACGCGATCTTACGTGAAGTGATTCGTGAAGAAGGTTTAGAACGTGAAATCTGGCAATACTTTACAGTGCTTCCAGACATCCGTTCAGTCGGCGTAATGGGTGACTACCGCACGTATGACTATACAGTCGGTGTACGTGCCGTGACATCTATTGACGGTATGACGAGTGACTTTGCACGCATCGATTGGGAAGTCTTACAAAAGATTTCGACACGTATCGTGAATGAAGTGGACCACGTCAACCGCGTGGTGTATGACATCACATCTAAGCCACCAAGCACAATCGAGTGGGAATAGAACCAAATAAGAAACCTTACAATCACAATGGTTGTAAGGTTTTTTTACGGTTCTATGATTTAGAAAGTAGCATAGTATGAAAAGCTAAAAAATAGGGATGATATTCAGACATCATTAATCAGTTGATTAGTATTTTTATCTATTTAGAGGAAATCATAATGAAACTATTGCAACCATTTTAATTTTTAATCGCCTCGAAATCGACACGGTTGAAATTTTCGTTATTAAAAGCTGAGGTTGTTAGACTGAATTCATTAAGATAGAAATTGATGTCATTTTCAGATGTTTCAGTAAAGACATCTTGTCGTTTGTTTGACGTGTTATGTCCTTATTGCAATAATTTATTCAATAGAATAGTAAAATGATTTTCCGGGTGTACAGATTTGTTTGTGCTATAATTTTACTATAAAAGTAACGCTGGAGGGGATATGTGTATGAATGCGGGTTTGATTGTTACGATTATTGTATGTTGTGTATTGCTTCCGACAATTATTACAGTGACAGAGCGTAATAAGAAGGGGAAGTAGCTGAAAGTATGAGTGAAACTTGTATAAAATTAGCTTCTATAATTCATTTTAAAATATATATAGAAATGACAAAGTGTAATTTGTGAAGGTGAGTGTGAAAGGGGTTTAATGCATATATAAATCTCTAGAAAACCTCTAGAAAACCTCTAGAAAATTTTGTTGCAAAATGCTGTGAACATGAGGTTTTTAGTGGATATATAGTTGGCAAATGGAATAAAACCTCTAGAAAACCTCTAGAATCAGAAAAGAAGGGATTGATAGCCTATGACATTATATTTTGAAGAAGAAAACACAACAGTTGAGTATAAAAAAGCAAGTGGTAAATTTCCAAAGTCTTTTTGGGACACATATTCATCATTTTCAAATACTGAAGGTGGTGTCATATATTTGGGGGTTAGCGAAAGAGAGAATGGTTATGAAGTTACTGGATTAACTGATGCTCAAAATTTTGTTCAAATTATTGTAGATACAGCTAATGATAAAAAGTTTACTAACTTCAATAATATTAAAATGAAGAACATAGAAAAGCTGGAACATAACGGTTTAGAATACTTAAGAATAAGGATTCCAGAAGTAAAAAGTGAAAATAAGCCAGTACATATTAGGGGGAATATAAATAATAGCTTTATAAGGAGAAATGATAGTGATCATAGAATGAGTGATGAAGAAATAAGAAGATACCTAAGAAATGCTAATCCAGAAAATGATAGTGAATTATTATCCAATTTCACTATTGATGATTTAGATACTATTAAAAAATATAAATCTATAATTCATGAGAGGAACTCTGAAATAGATGTTTTATCAATGGACCATTGGGAGTTTTTAAAGCAGTTTGGCGCTGTAGGCAGAGATAGGGAGACTAATGAATATAAACTGAAAAAAGGTGCATTACTATTTTTTGGGAAAGAAAGTGCTATATCAGAAGTTTATCCTAATTTTCATTTGGATTATCGAAATAGAACGCATTACACAGAAGATAAAAGATGGTTAGATCGAGTGAGTTCGGGTGATATCAATAATGAAGAAATTAATTTGTTTAACTTTTATAATATAGTTTTAAATAGATTAACAAATACAGTATTGGAAGAGTTCTCATTAGATGATATAACAAAAATTCGTCAAAATGTTAAAGTGGATGTTGAAATTGCATTACGAGAAGCGTTAGCGAATTTATTAATACATGCTGATTATGAAGACAATTCGTCTATTATAGTAGAAGCTTATAAAAATAATTACGTATTTAATAACCCTGGAGAAATGTTAGTGACTAAAGAAGAATTTGCAAGAGGTGGAGAGTCTAAGCTTAGGAATTCAACAATTGTTACACTGTTTAGAAAAGCAGGATACAGTGAGCGCGCCGGTTCAGGCGGGATGAAAATATTTAGTATGGCAAAAAAGAATAAGTTTCGTATGCCAGAAATTCAAAGTAGCGAAGGAAAAACTAAATTAAAGATATGGAAAATCGATTTAGCCAATAGTTACGTTGATTTAACAGAACTAGAGAAAAATATTCTTAGCTATATTATAAAAGAAAACAGAAATGTAAAAATGAAAGAAATTCAAAAACTAGATAATTTCACAGAATATATTGCTAAGACAAATGTGAATAAGCTTATAGAAAAAGATATCATCATGAAATTTGGTGAAGGAAGATCTACAGTATATGGACTTAAACCTAACAGTATTGAAATGATTGCAAATATAGAAAACAGCATGAGAAACATACAAGAATCTATTGTGAATAAAAGTAGGTAATATTTAAATATACTATAGTAATTTATGAGACTAAAGGTGACTAGAGATGAATAACTCGTTTCTAGTCACTTTTTATCCTGGTAATAGCAATTTGTCACTAGTTTTCCTTAATCACAAGAACGCTATGTTTTAATATTCACACACCAGAAATTAGCGAAAGAGCTGTGAAGCCAATGGTCAAAGCTAAAGAGTTGATGTATGGAAAATGTTATGCTACGCAAGATACTGACTTGATAAGTTAACGGATTGATAGACGCCACGATATTGATGTAGTATGGCACATTCTCAGCAAGGTAGAAGGTTGATGCTGAGAAACCCAAAGGTAACAGCATCATCGCAATCATTTGATAGTCATTAATATATGTTGTAATCATAATGCAAACGTAAAAAATTAGGCTTACCTAACAAAATTGTTGATTATATTTAAATATGACGCTATACTACAAGAGAAAAAGAGAGAGGAGTAATTTAATGCGTAATTTAAACTATATCAAGGTGCCACTTATTTTAACGGGTTTGTATTTTGTGTATCCTACGCAGGTCACGCATGCGAGTGAATTACCGGAAGCATCTAATACAGTAGTTGCGACTCAAGATGCCAATCAAGAGAAACATATTCAAAATCAAGATGGTGGAATAAGTGAAATACAGCCGACACAAGCAGAAAAGCATTTAGAAGCAACACCAGATACATATGCAGCACAACTACAAACATTTGAAGCTGATGAGGTTAATGATGCAGATGATGAACCAGAAGAGACATTTACATATGACACGTCCAAGGATCCGAATTATGATAAAGACGGTGATTTAATAGATAATCGTAAAAAGTTAACTGGAGATGCGGTCAAACCGAATACAGCATTCGTACATACGGATAATGCGAATTATAAAGGTGAGATAGAGAGTTTGAAAGGCGGCGATGGTTCTGGTGCGGTCATTGGTAAGAATCTAATTTTGACGGCAGGACACGTGGTCTATAACAACAACTATCCGCGAGACTATATGACGGGTGGTTATGTGATTCCAGGTAAAGATGGAGATAATGAACCGTATGGCAGATTTAAAATTAAAGCGATGCATGTGCCGGAAAAATATAAAGAAATGCCTTATAGAAGATATGACATGGGCATTATTGAACTGGAGCCCAATGAAAAGGGGCAGTCGATAGGCGATTTAATCAAGCCGTATGCGATTAAGCCATTTGATAAAGGCATGCTTGGTAAGAAGGTATACAGCCAAGGTTATCCAATAGAGAAAAATGAGAAAACTAAGAATCAATGGTATGCGGATGGGACGTTAATTCAAGTACAGGATCAAGGAACGATAGAGTATTCCATGCATAACTCTGAAGGACAATCAGGTGGACCGGTCTTTTTAGATAATACTGAAGAAATTATTGCGGTTCATACATATGGTTTGCGTGGCAATGATTATGGTACGTTAGGCACACCGATTACACCTGAATTGTACGCGTGGATTAACAGCTTTTTAGAGAAAGAGCCACCCATTAAGCCGATAGAAACAACACCTCAAGATGAAGACGTTGTAAAGCCACCTGAAAATCACGGACAAGCAACACAAACAGAAGGCGCTGTGAAGCCGTCTGAAGGTAAAGATGAGAAGACGCAAACAAATAATGTTGCTAAACCAGCTAATAAAGAGACGATAAATGAAACTGCAGGCTCTGAAGAACAAAATACAGTACAACAAACAAAAGAGACTGATGTGCCAAAGAAAGTAGTGTCTCAAAAGGAAAATGAATCAACGACGACAAAAGATATTACTAATATGGGTGTGAAGTCTATGACGACTGCATCAATGTCTAACATCAAACCGACTGCGATACAAACGAATGTCAGTCGTGCTAACACGTATCCTAAAGTGATGTCATCAAATGTTCAGTATCAAGCGTCTAATGATATGCCAAAAGATAGTGAGGCAGGGGAGCGTCAGCTATCACAAACAGGACGTACGTCGACAAATACATCATCTGTTATGGGCTTGTTTTTAGCTTTGGCAGGTGCAATCGTATTAACGGCCAGAAGAAAATTTAAAAATATGTAAAGTAATGTATAAAAGCTAGAATTTCTTGTCTATAAAATAGGGATTCTGGCTTTTTTGCGTCTTGTTAAATCATGAAAAGAAAGTTCGGATATTAATCAATAATTCAACTTTGTGTCTTTATAGAACTGTGGTATTCTTATAACAATCAATTTTCGGACAAAATAAACTTTTTACAGATTTGAAAGGAATGCCTATGAAAAACACAGTCAGAGAGATACCTAAGATAGAGTTGCATTGTCACTTAGATGGATCAGTGAGTCTTGCTTATATACAAGCGCAAGCCGAAGAACAAAATATTGCGATTGATATAGATAAAATATCGGCGGATGCACAGTGTCAAAGTTTAGTCGAGTATTTAGTGTGTTTTGATGAAATACTTAAAGTCATGCAAACGGAAAAGAGTTTGGTTGATAGTGTAGTGGATGTGGTATCCCAAGCACATCATGACGGTATCAAGTACATCGAATTACGTTTTGCGCCTAAGTTACATCTAGATAAAGGTCTGTCAGTATTGGAAGTTATCAGCGCGGCGGTGCAAGGTGCGATCAAAGCTGAAGCGACATATCCAGTCGTTGTGCGCTTATTGGTTTGCGGGATGAAACATCATAGCAATGAAGAAAATATTGAAGTATTTCAGCATATTCTTGAACATCCATCATTGCAAGAATATGTGGTGGGCGTTGACTTAGCTGGTGGTGAAGATGATAATACAATGCCAGAATTTGCCGATAGTATTACATTTGCGAAAGCGCATCAGCTGAATTTAACGCTACACGCAGGCGAATGTGGTTGTAACAAAAACGTCTACGATGCGATTAAGTTAGGTGCACGACGTGTTGGGCATGGTGTATCTTCTATAAAAGATGCGCAGTTATTGGAAACGCTCAAAACAGAAGATGTGCTGTTAGAAATTTGTCCTTGTAGCAACCTTCAAACAAAAGCCATTCAACATATTAGCGAAATTGATATCCCGTTATTGAAAAAGTTAGACGTACCATTTCTGATTAATACCGATAACAGAGGTGTTACACAAACAAATCTCGTGCAAGAATATCTGTTGTTGTTGGACAATCAGCTATTAACACTTGAAGATATACCAGTGATTAATAAAAGAGCATTAAAGTATGCATTTGTTGAACCAGAGATTAAATCACAATTGATTGAAACATATTTTAAGTCATAAAGTTAGGGGGCATGTGCCCTCTTTTTGTTTATTATGGTGTCGAACGTATTCTTGGTAGCGCAAATGAACAATCGAAAGTAATGTTACTCCGTCTGGTTGCGAGTAAGCTTGAAGAGGCTATGGACTTACTAGGTATTTCATTAGTTGAAGAAATATAGCTTTTTATTAGAAATATTGTTTAAATCGTATTTTTGAAAAACAGCGTACAAATCGTTTGTTCTGAAGTGACAAAGGTTAAAATGTTAACTACTATTTAAGTGTAAACGTTTTTATCTTTGTTAAAGGGGCGGATAATATGAATTATATTAAACATTTAACATCGGCGGATGGCACAAAGATTCATACAAAGGTGAATGATATTGTGGGTGAACCAGCTAAAGCCAATGTCATTATTGTGCATGGTCTGGCAGAGTCACTCGAGCGTTATGACGAGATTACAAACTATCTCCACAATCAGCAATTTAATGTGATTCGATATGATCAACGCGGTCACGGTCATTCCGGTGGGCAACAAACATTTTACAGTCGCATTGATGAAATTGTGGAAGACTTATCGGCAGTTGTAGAATATGTAAAACAAACATTTGAAGGGAAAGTATATCTGCTAGGTCATAGTATGGGCGGCTATACCGTAACGCTATTTGGCACGAAACATCCAAACACTGTGGACGGAATTATTACGTGTGGCGCGCTGACACGTTATCAATTAGAATTATTCGGACAGCCAGACCGCAGTATTTCGCCACAAACGTATTTAGATAATGAACTAGGTGAAGGTGTTTGTTCAGACCCTGACGTAATGAGAAAGTACGAACTGGATGACTTAAACGCTAAACGAATTTCGATGGGACTCGTCTTTACATTATTAGACGGCGTTGAATATTTAAAAAATAACGCTGAAAAATTGACGGACAATATCTTAATTCTGCATGGTAAAGAAGACGGTCTCGTGAGCTATAAAGATTCGTTACAATTATTTGATGAAGTCGGTTCGGAACATAAATCAATCCATATCTATGACGGATTACAACATGAAATATTAAATGAAAGCTCATACAACCAAAGTATTTTTGCGGAAATCGTTGCTTGGTTAGACAACGAACTACAACGATAAAAAATCTATTAAAAAGCTAGAACATCTATTGCGGTGTTCTAGCTTTTCGCACGTTATTCAGCTTTCGAAATGGTAATGGTTACGTTGCCGTGTCCTAAGAGATTTTCAAGATCTGTTGTATCATTCAGTTTCCCCAATTTTGTGTACGTATACGGCGTTGAAAAATCCTGATAAAACAGCACGAGTGTGTTGTCACCATATAACATGAAGTCCCCAGTTTTAATCGTTCGAACTGCCTCTGCATTTGTAGGTAACGTCGTATCAAGCGTGTGATATTTTTCATTACCATGAAGTTCGTTCATTGTGATTGTTAGTGGTAACAGTGTGCTAAGTTGATGTGTCGTTGGATTGTCGTAAAGCGTTGCATCGTATGTTTTGTCCTGAATGGTTAATGAAATGTGAGTCATATTACATCGCCTCTTTTGTCTATTTTTACTATGACTTTATTGTATGCTTTAGAACGTGGAGACTCAAAGTATGCACCTGAATGGTCATTTTGTTGAAACAGAAGTCTTCAAAAAGTGTGTAGGGTATGTTACAGTAAGCCGTGGACTAAATGACTGGAACGTATCGGCACATTCATTATGTGCAATAAAAAGAGATAGATACGTAATATGATTTGACGTGTAAACGCCTAAAAAGAGAGGGCGTTTTTCATTTTGTAGTAGGAGGAAGGTATGATGAAGATGTTAGCGACATTTATCGTAACATCACTATTGAGCTTTGTAGGCTTTTCAATTGCTGGCTTTGTTGCAAGTAACATTGAGTGGTTAGAAATTACAGCGATGTCATTACTTGTAGGTTTGTTAATCACTTGGACTTTCAATCCAATTGCCCCATTTAACTTTAAGAAACAACATTAGTAGCGAGGTCACCCATAATTTGGGTGGCTTTTTTGATATACTGATTTTATAGAAGACTACGGGAATGGAAGTGATGACATGATTGGCATTAGTGCGTGTTTGATAGGGCAAGCTGTTCGCTATGATGGTGGGCATAAGCGCCAAGATGCGTTAAAGCAGTTGATTGATCGTGGCGAAGCAATTGCGATTTGTCCGGAAGTGTTAGGCGGGTTGTCTGTCCCACGCGAACCTTCTGAATTGACTAGTGGAGATGGCGTGTCTGTTTGGAGCGGACAAAATAAAGTGCAAACGCAATCTGGCAAAGATGTGACACAAGCATTCAAGCAAGGTGCACGAGAAGCGTTGCATATTTTACAGCAATACAATATTGATACCGTTATTTTAAAAGATAGCAGTCCGTCATGTGGCAGTACAGAAGTGTATAACGGTCAATTCAACGGGACAAAAATACAAGGTGTTGGTGTGACGACAGCATTATTACAACAACATGGTGTACGCGTCTATAATGAGCATAACTGGCAAACATTATATGAAAAATAAAGGCATGAGCGCGGTAACTCATGCCTTTTACTATGCGGTTGGTTCGAGTTGCTTTAAGTCGTGATAACATCGGTCAAGCGTCGGTGTATCGAGATGATGTTGTTGAGATTGGCGATAAATATAGCCTTGAATTGCTTCAACTTCGAGCGGCTGCTGATTTTTAACATCGTAATACATACTCGTGCCCATTTCATCTGGATAACCAGCATAAATCTGCATAATATCTGTAACGATGGTATTAGGTAATGAAACGCCACAAGCTCTGGCAACTTTCGAACCTTCAATTAAGAGTTGTCGACATAACTCATAGATGTCCGGACGTTTGAGCACACGTGCGGTGTCTTGTGTGAGTGCAGTGACTGTATTAATGCCTAAATTGACCAAGAGCTTATACCAAATTGTCTGTTCGATCGTATTCTCTAACACGAGCTCTAAATTGCTATTCGCCAACTGTTTTGCAAATTGTTCTGTATACTGATCACGTTGGATATGAATGCGTCGATCGCGAAAGTGAGTAACGTGCGTGCCGTTCTTTTCACCGCTAATGTATACAACACCTTGATAGGCTTGATAGTCTGCCAACAGGTCAAGTTGCCCGTAACCGTTTTGCGCTAAGATGACGACTGTTTTTGAATGTGTCAAACGTGATAAATGTGGCACCACTGCTGGTAATTGATGTGTTTTGACAGCAATAAAAATAATGTCGAAAGTACCTTGATACGTTGTGAGTGATTGGACATCGATGGTCTGTTGCGTCTGTGTCTCCCAATCATCATAAATACGTGTTGCATCTTGGCGTCCAAGCAATGTGACAGATGATGTGGGCTGTAACATCATCGCAATGGCAGTACCCACAGCGCCAGCGCCGATAACAGCAATGTTAGACATAGTCATAATGCCTCCTTCAAGAGCTTTTACATTCACTATAGCGGGCGTTTAAGATAAAATCAAAGTAAAAACAAATTGAATTTAGTAAGCGCTTATTTTACGATAAAATTATTAATTAATTAAGGGGTGTAACAATTGAAAAAGTTAAGTGATTTACATCAAATGAAACAAGCAGGCAACAAAATTTCAATGGTGACAGCGTATGATTATCCGAGTGCGAAACAAGTTGAAGCAGCGGGTATTGATATGATTTTAGTCGGTGATTCGTTAGGAATGACTGTGTTGGGTTACGATAGCACAGTCGACGTGACGCTGGATGATATGTTGCATCATAGTAAGGCAGTTCGTCGTGGTGCACCAGATACATTCGTTGTTGTGGATATGCCATTTGGTACGGTAGGTGTCGACTTGGCAACGGATCTACAAAATGCAGCCAAACTCTATCAACAAAGTGGTGCGAATGCGGTTAAAGTGGAAGGCGGTCATCTCACGTCATTTATTCAACAAGCAACATATTTAGGGATACCGGTTGTGGCGCATTTAGGACTTACACCACAAAGTGTCGGCGTCATGGGCTATCGCATGCAAGGTGCGACAAAAGCAGGTGCCGAACGTTTGATTGAAGATTCAAAAGCTGTTGAAAAAGCAGGTGCCGTAGCATTAGTGCTTGAAGCGGTACCGAGCGATCTTGCCGAACATATTAGTAGGCAATTAGACATCCCGGTCATCGGTATTGGTGCAGGGAAGGGTACGGACGGTCAGGTGTTGGTATATCACGACATGTTAAATTATGGCGTTGAACGTACAGCAAAATTTGTAAAACAATACGGTGATTTTTCGACAGGTGTGGCAGCACTTAAACAATATGATGACGAAGTGAAAAGTAGTGCTTTTCCATCTGAACAATACACATATCAAAAACAAATTATGGATGAGGTGGAGAAGTAACCATGACACAAGTCATTACAGAAGTGAAACAGATGCAAGCGATGATGAAAGCGTGCAAGCGCCAAGGAGGACGCATCGGCTTTATTCCTACAATGGGTGCATTGCATGATGGTCATTTAACGATGATGCGTCGCTCAGTTAAAAATAATGATACGACCGTTGTAAGTATTTTTGTGAACCCCTTACAGTTTGGACCGAATGAAGATTTTGATGCCTATCCGAGACAGATTGAACAGGATGTGGCCGCTGTTGAAGCGATTGGTGTAGATTATGTATTCTACCCAAGTGTGGAAGAAATGTATCCAGAGAAGTTAGGTGTAACGTTGACGGTCGGACGTCTTGCGGAAGTCTTAGAAGGTGCGCAAAGACCAGGGCACTTTGACGGTGTTGTAACTGTTGTTAATAAGTTATTTAATATTGTGCAACCAGACTTTGCATATTTTGGAAAAAAAGACGCCCAGCAGTTAGCGATTGTTGAAAAAATGGTAGCCGACTTCAATCATGGCGTGAAGATTATCGGCGTGGACATTGTACGTGAAGCGGATGGCCTTGCGAAAAGTTCGCGCAACGTCTATTTAACTGAAAAAGAGCGACAAGAAGCAGTACACCTATATCAAAGCTTATTATTGGCACAGAAACACTATGATGAGGGAGAACGTGAGAGTGACAAGCTCGTTGCGTTAATACGTGAACATTTAGAGGCACATACGTCTGGTAATGTAGAAGAAGTCGCAGTATATAGCTACCCAGCGCTGGAGCCTTGTACAACGATTGAAGGACGTGTATTCATATCATTAGCTGTTAAATTCTCAAAAGCGCGATTAATCGACAATATTATTATTGAGTAATAGAAGCAGGGGCTGGATATAATTCCCAGCTCCTTATTATTTAAACTAAGAAGAATGAAATGGTTTGAACAATAACTTGTGCAATCCACCCCGGAACCCCAATGCTTGTTAACCAATCTTGAGCTGCGTCTTCAATACTTCCTGTAAAATTAGTTATTTGATTTAAATATTTTATAAATCCATCAATTGTTATTATAGAAATCCACTTTTTCTTTTGTTCGGCGTTCAACGGTAATTTTTCAATTGCACTTTTGATAGCGTTATTAATTTTTGCTTTATTCTTTGATAATAATTCTTTAGCAGCTTTTAAAGTTAAAGTTGCTTTTCCGCGTTCCATTTGTTGTGCATCATAAGCGCTTAAATCAGCACCATTCTCTCTAGCAGCTTCTCTAGCAATTGCTTCAGTATTTACATTGTCCTCTGTTTGAACGTTAGAAGTTTGATTATTAACCACATTTTCTTTAGCATTAACTACAGGAGATGCAGCACCTGTAACTAAAACCAAACTAGACAACGATGTAATAACAGCTTTTTTCATTTTTAACCCCTCCAAATTTTAGTTTACAGAATTACAATAAGCTAATTCAGAAGTGGAAAAACATAATGCTATTAATTTACGAAATCTTATTGTTTCTAATCATTTGCTTTTCATATTTTTTAATACAAAGTGGTTATATGGAACTACACTTTGGTATCTTAACTTCTATGTTCGGAATGTTTACAGCCAATTTAGTGATATATTATATATTGCTTTACAAAAGCCCTGAATACAACAACAGAAAAAAGCTGAAGCTATTCATCAATTTAATAAATGTTCTAGTAATCATTTCAAGCTTGGTCATACTAGCATTATTAACCATTAAATTAATAAATCTTTAAAAATAGTGAACACAGAAACACACTAAAAAATAAAGGGGTTCTGTGTTCGCTATTTTATTAACTTTTCGCTGTCGATGAGTTGTCTGAGTTTGCAGAGACTGTCATCTATTTTGTCAGAGTCGATATAAGAATATGAAAAGCGCATATACTGTTTGGCTTTTTCCGAGTAAATCTCACCCGGGTGTATTAATAAATGGGCGTCAATGGCTAGCTGAAATAGCTTTTTCATATCGATGGCTACGTGAAACTGAAACCAAATATAAAAACTACCCGGTATATCATGCCAACGTCCGATATCAGAGAAATACTTTTTGAGTGCGGCTTCCATCAACTGTTTCCGTGTAATTAAGTACTTTTTAATCGTCTTAACATGGCTTTCATGATAGTTGGCAAGCCATTGCGTTGCGATATATTGTGAAATGGAACTTGCGCCGTAATCATTTTGCATTTTTAAATCGGCGAGATGACATATGACACGCTTATTACCAATAATCCAGCCAATACGTAAGCCGGGACTAACCGTTTTTGACAGACTCCCTAAGTACAGCACGTGATGACTTGTATCCAATGATTTGAGTGGTGGAGGTGGTGTCCCTTCAAACCAAAGCTCGCTATAAATATCATCTTCTACAATGGGAATGCCTTTCTTTTTACACTGTGCAAGTATATGTTCTTTTTCCGTTAATGAATAACTGTTAGCAGTTGGATTGTGAAGTGTCGGATTGCAGTAAAAGATACTATTGCTGTAATCTGTGTCTTCTTTGAAAAGTGCATGTATATTATTTTTGATGTACGAGATTGGTAATGAAACCATCTTGGAATGAATTTTATGCCATGTACGCACAGAATTGATATATGAAGGTGTTTCAACAATGACCGTTGATTCAGGTACGAGTAAACCATCAGCAATGAGTTTGAGTCCTTGAAGTGCACCAGATGTAATACAAATCTCGTCAACATGACATGAAATACCTCTACGTGCGACCAGCTGTCTAATCTGTTCTCGTAAAGCCATACTACCTTGAGGTGCCTCATAATTTGATGATAAATGTTGCGCATGCTCATCCTGCATGATGTCTTTGAAAGTCGCATTCGGAATGAGTTCGGGTGAAAGTTCACCGGTGCCAAGTCTTACCATATCATCAAGAAATTCACAGCGATTAATTTCTCTAATATAAAACTGGTTATTAGGGGTTGGACTGTTACCAATGTAATCCTGCCAGCTTAAGTTGTGATGGATGTATTGATTCCATCCTTGATGAGAAATATAGACACCACTTCTTTCTCTGCTTTCTACAATACCGTAGCTTTTTAAAATATCCATGACAGTAACAATGGTTGTACGATTCACTTGATACTTTTTAGCTAAAGCTCTTTGAGGAGGTAACTTCATGCCAGCCTCTAGTTCGCCATGATTGATATCGTTTAAAATGTCATCAATAATTTGTTGGTATTTTGGTTTGTTGTTCATTGGGGCACCTCCTGTCTGGTTGGTTAAAATTTTCTTGTTGGATGATTTCATTCGTCGGGACATCGTGTATGCTTTGAGAAAAGGGGTGTTTTTATGTCAAATAAAACGTTGAAAAAAGCTGTGTTTTCGAAGGATATCATTCATGATCTAAAGCCTTTATATCGTAAAAATAACTTGCATAATTCGTTTTGTATTATAACAGATTGGTTGATGATTGTTATATCTGTACTTTTATCGATACAATACGAACATGTTATAGTTTATTTGCTTGCCATTATTATTATTGGTAGTAGAATGCGTGCCTTTGATAACTTAATGCATGATGCATCATATAGATTGTTATTTAAAAATAAAAACTACAATAAATGGATTGCGTGTATTTTTGTTGCATTTCCTATTTTTACAAGTTATACAGCCTATTGTAAATCGCATTTTAAACATCATAAAAATTTATGGGATGAGCAACTTGATCCAGACATTAAACGTTATCGCTTAGTTGGACTAGATAAACCTCAAAAAGATACTCAGAAATTTATTAAAGACCATGTTATCAAAGTTTTAATGTTATTTCATGTACCTAAATACATAATAGGGACAATCAAAGTGAATTTATATCATAAAATACGGTACTGGGCAGAAATGGCTGAACATGCAGGGTTGAATAATGAATCGGAGTTAACTTCAAGTAGAAACACGTTTGGAAATCCGATAACATTATTTTTATTACATCCACACCATGATAATTACCACCTTGTTCATCATTTGTTTCCAGCAATTCCGCATTACCATTTAAAAAAGCGCATATTATTTTAATGAGAGATGAAGAATATAAATCAGCACATCATTGTACGGGGTTTTTTAAAACAACTTTGTCTGGCTTTTATAGTGTAATAAGAGATATATGTACTGCTGAAAGAAAGGTGAATTAACATGTTCCAAGCCATGCTACACGGTTTTTTATTAGCGTTAGGATTGATCTTACCATTAGGCGCACAAAATGTTTTTGTCTTCAACCAAGGTGCGAATCATAAAAGTTTAAAGAAAGTGGCGCCTGTCGTTATTACAGCCGGACTATGTGATACGCTTCTGATTTTGTTAGCGATTCTAGGTGTGTCGTTGTTACTCAATCAATATCCGTCCTTACAGCTTGCGATTTATGTCATAGGGCTCGTGTTTTTACTGTATATGGCATGGTCGTTATGGACTGAAAAGCCAGCACAAGCAACAGATCAACCGCCGATGTCAGCACGCAAACAAATCGGCTTTGCCTTGTCAGTGTCGTTGCTCAATCCGCATGCCATTATGGATACTATCGGTGTCATCGGTACAAGTGCATCTATATATGCAGGGTATGAAAAATTCGCTTTTGCCTGCGCAACTATCGCAGTTTCATGGCTGTGGTTTGTAATTTTGGCAGTTGTCGGAAAGCAGTTAGGACGTATCGACACATCTGGAAAATATATCGTGATACTGAATAAAATTTCGAGTGGTATTATCCTAGTTGTCGCTGCTATTATTGTAAAAAATATATGGACACTCATTTAATTTTAAAATATGACATACTATTTTGAGGCGTTATAACTTTCTTAACCGAGAAGGTGTAGCGTCTCTTTTTTCGTGATTCCTCAAATCTCAAGCGTAACGCTCAATAAAAGGCTAATTTGTGGGGCTTTTCATCGATCAAATACCGCAATCACCAGTTTTTATTTTTGACGAAATTCATAACTTTTTTAAGAATTCTATGTTTTTGATTGTCATTTTCGTTTTAATATGACATACTTTTTATTATTAGTATGACACATTAAAATGATGAGGTGACATGTATGGCGAAATTAGTATATGCATTTGATGAAGGACATAAAGACTTGAAAGACTTATTAGGTGGTAAAGGGGCAAACCTATCTGAGATGAAACGTTTAGGTTTACCAGTACCTGATGGTTTTACGATTACAACTGAGGCGTGTATTGATTACCTTCGTCGTGGTCAAGCGTTATCTGATGAAGTAAAGGCGCAATTGACAGAACAATTACAGGCGTTTTCTGAACGTACAGGTAAAGCTTTTTCATCAGACGATAATTTATTACTTGTATCTGTGCGTAGTGGGGCGAAAATCTCAATGCCAGGTATGATGGATACGATTTTAAACCTTGGCTTGAATGACGAGAACGTTGAGAAGCTAGCTGAGAAAACGAACGATGCACGCTTTGCTTACGACTGTTATCGTCGTCTGCTCCAAATGT
The DNA here is from genome assembly GCF_002902145.1 of Staphylococcus rostri. Taxonomy (GTDB): domain Bacteria; phylum Bacillota; class Bacilli; order Staphylococcales; family Staphylococcaceae; genus Staphylococcus; species Staphylococcus rostri. Next base: position 46,849 of record NZ_PPRF01000002.1, read on the forward strand.
TTGGTGAGGTTGTTTACAATATTCCAATGACCGCTTTTGATACATACTTTGACGGTTATAAAAAGGAACATGGTTATGTAAATGACGCGGATATTCCAGCAGAGGGCTTAAAAGAAATCTGTAATCACTATAAAGAAGTCTATGTTGAAAATGCATATAAACCATTCCCACAAGCACCACTTGATCAACTATTAGAAGCGGTTGAAGCGGTATTCAAATCATGGGATAACGACCGTGCACGCGTATATCGTGATTTAAACGATATTCCACATGACATCGGTACAGCGGTTAACGTACAAGAAATGGTATTCGGTAACAGTGGTCCTAAGAGTGGTACGGGGGTTGCCTTCACACGTAACCCAGTCACTGGCGAAGCGAAGTTATTTGGTGAGTATCTGTTAAACGCACAAGGTGAGGACGTTGTAGCAGGTATCCGTACGCCACAAGACATCGCAACATTAAAAGAGCAGTTGCCACACGTACACGAAGCATTTGTGAAAGTGTCAGAACAACTCGAGGCACACTATAAAGACATGCAAGATATCGAGTTCACAATTGAAAATGAGCAACTATACATTCTTCAAACACGTAACGGTAAACGTACAGCAAAAGCAGCGATGCAAATTGCGGTTGACCTTGTTGAAGAAGGCGTGTTAACGAAAGAAGAAGCTGTGACAAAAGTTGATGTGAAATCGATTGATACATTGTTACACCCAACGTTCAAAGAAGAGGCGTTGGCAGAAGCGGAAGTGATTTCTAAAGCAGGTTTACCGGCAAGTCCAGGTGCAGCGACAGGACGTGTTGTATTCTCGGCTGAAGATGCGAAGTTGCGCGCTGAACAAGGGGAGAAAGTCATCTTAATGCGCCCTGAAACGTCTCCTGAAGACATTGAAGGGATGATTGCGAGTGAAGCGATTGTGACAACGCATGGTGGTATGACATCACACGCAGCGGTTGTTGCACGTGGTATGGGTAAATGCTGTGTAACAGGTTGCTCAGACTTGGATATTGATACAGTTAACAAAACTGTGACATATGCGGGTGGCGTGATTAAAGAGTTGGATGAAGTATCAGTTGACGGTGCGAATGGTGACATCTATGTAGGTGTTGTTGAAACGACAAGTGCGGAAAACAGTGAAGCATTCGATCAATTTATGGCATGGGCGAAAGAAGTTGCCCGCTTGAACGTGCGTATGAATGCGGAAACGAAACCGGATATTGAAGCAGGTTACCAATTCGATGCGATGGGCATTGGTCTTGTACGTACGGAGCATATGTTCTTCGGAGCGGAACGTTTAGTAGAAATGCGTCGTTTCATTCTATCATCAGATCAAGAAACACGTATTCAAGCGTTGAATAAAATTCGTGACTACCAAACAGAAGACTTTGAACAAATCTTCCGTCTATCAGGCGAACGTCCAACGATTGTACGTCTATTAGATCCACCATTGCACGAGTTCTTACCAAAAGGCGACGATGAAGTGCGTAATGTGGCACAACAATTGAATATTTCTGAGCAGCAATTAAATAAACGTATCGCAGAGTTACACGAAACAAACCCGATGTTAGGTCACCGTGGTTGTCGTCTAGCGATTACGTATCCTGAATTATACGTTATGCAAGCTGAAGCGATTATGGGCAGTGTTGCACGCTTAAAAGCAGAAGGTATCAACTGTCAGCCAGAAATTATGATTCCGCTTGTATCAACGGTAGAAGAATTCAAATTATTGAAAGCTCAAATCGTGGAATGTATTGATAAGTTGATGGAAGAGACAGGTCAATCATTAACATACTTAATCGGTACAATGATTGAAACACCACGTGCGTGTATGGTTGCAGGTGCGTTGGCAGAGGAATGTGACTTCTTCAGTTTCGGTACGAACGACTTAACGCAATTAACTTACGGCTTCTCACGTGACGATGCTGGTAAATTCATCAACGAATATGTGACAAATAACATTTTAGCGGTAGACCCATTCCAAACAATCGATAAAGACGGTGTCGGTGCGTTAATCGATATTGCGGTTACACAAGCGAAAGCGGCGAAACCAAGCATTAAAATCGGTGTGTGTGGCGAATTAGGTGGCGATCCGAAATCAATCGGCTACTTCAACAACTTAGCGATTGACTACGTATCATGTTCACCATTCCGTGTGCCAGGTGCAATTCTTGCGACGGCGCAAAGTGAGGTTGAGAGAGGAAGATAGTAGTGAGCAAGCAACAGTTAACAATCTTTATCGTGTCGGATTCGCTCGGAGAAACCGCACAACGCATGACGCATGCGGTAATGGGACAATTTCCTAATCTAGATCAAGTACAAATTAAAAAGTTCCCGTTTATTAAAGGGGAACAAGATTTACGCACGATACTTGAGTTGGCAGTGGACAAAGAGGCAATCGTTGTAACGACGATTGTCTCCCAAAAATACAACGAGATGGGTAAAGCCTATGCGCAAGAACACGGCATTCCGTATGTCGACTATATGTCTGAATTAATGGGCTTTGTCCAAGAAAAAACAGGCGTTGAACCAGTCGCTGAAACGGGCATGATTCATAAGTTAGACGATGACTATTTCAAGCGTATCGAAGCGATTGAATACTCCGTTAAATATGACGATGGTAAACATTTTACCGATATTGGTGAAGCCGACGCATTAATACTCGGTGTGTCACGTACATCTAAAACACCGCTAAGTATGTATTTAGCGAATAAAGGCTATAAAATTGCGAATATCCCGCTTGTTCCTGAAGTGGGGATTCCTGATGAAGTGTTTAAGCAAAAGAATCTCAAGGTGTTCGGTCTAACGGCAAGCCCACAATACATCATGAATATCCGTACAGAGCGTGTTAAAGTGCTAGGTATTTCAGGCAAAGCGACATACAACGACTTGGCGCGTATTAAGAAAGAGCTTGCGTATGCCGAAGAAGTGTTTGCGAAGTTGAATGCGACGGTTATCAACACAGAATATCGTTCTATTGAAGAATCTGCGTTTTATATAGAGAAGTTCTTGCAGAAGTAGGTTATAAGCAAGGCGACAGAGCGTGTTTATAAACAGACAAAAGCAGCGTGTTTCAATCAGGCGTGCATTATCAGTGATGCGCTCCTGGAAACAGGCTGCTTTTTAATGGTTGATTTACTTAATGTGTCTACCTCGTCTGTCCGTTGTCGGTACTACGAAATAAAGAACTGCGAATACGATGATAGATACGAATGTGACGGTAGCTGTAATCGCAGGGCTTAGATTAAATAATACAGACGACAAAGCACAAAGTGTACTTATGATGATTGCAATGAGATAGCAACGTTCTTTCAATTTTTGCGTCATCTTCTTCACCTCTTTATTCAATTTAATCATACCAAAAGAAACTAAATATTCAATGTTTACACAGAATTTTCATAATATTTTCTGACTAAAAGCGTTTTAGTTTATTGCGTCCTTGGATATAGTATGGTATATTTCTAGAAATTACTGTTAAAAACACTTTATCGCTTTAACGTAGAAAGGGTGAAAGCATTGCTGAAGGAATCACAGTGGAAAACATCAACAGGGTTTATACTAGCAAGTGCTGGTTCTGCAATTGGCCTCGGTGCGATGTGGAAGTTCCCATATATGGCAGGTATGTATGGTGGCGGCGCATTCTTACTGATGTTTTTATTATTTACAATATTAGTCGGACTACCACTTCTTATTATGGAGTTTATCGTAGGGAAGGTAGGACGTACATATACAACTGAAATTTATAGTAAGTTGACGGGTAAAAAATGGCTCAACATCATCGGCTGGAATGGTAATATCGCAGTATTCGTACTGTTTGGCTTTTACAGCGTTATTGGTGGCTGGATAGTCATCTATATCGGTATTGTATTAATGCAATTATTACACGTGTTACCGTCTAAGCTACACGATATTCAATTTGAAGCGATTATTAGTAATCCCGTGTATACCATTATGGGGCAATTTATTTTTATCGGTTTAACATGTGTTATCGTTATGTTAGGGGTTCAAAAAGGATTAGAGAAAGCATCTAAAATTATGATGCCGTTGCTCTTTATCTTTCTATTAGTCATCGTAGCGAAAGCATTGACGTTGGACGGCGCAATGGACGGTGTCCGTTACTTGTTACAACCACGTATTTCAGATATTACAATGGAATCGATGCTGTTCGCGTTAGGGCAATCATTCTTTGCACTTTCACTTGGGACAACAGGGATGATTACATATGCAAGTTATGCGCCTAAAGAAATGACGATCAAGTCTTCAGCGATTTCAATTGTTGTGATGAATATCTTTATTTCGATTTTAGCCGGCCTGGCAATTTTCCCTGCGCTTAAAGCGTTTGGATATGAGCCGACTGAGGGACCAGGTCTATTATTTAAAGTATTACCATTAGTTTTTGAAAAGATGCAGTATGGCACATTCTTCTACGTTATCTTTTTAATTTTATTCTTGTTTGCAGCGTTAACGTCTTCAATTTCATTGTTAGAGTTGAATGTATCGAACTTAACACGCAACGACAATACAAAACGTTCACGTGTCGCGTTATTAACAAGTATCGCAGTATTAATTATTAGTATTCCAGCGATGTTGTCATTTGGCTCATTAAGTCACGTGCAATTTGGTGCTGGCACAATCTTTGATAACATGGACTTTTTAGTGTCTAATCTGTTAATGCCGTTGGGCGCTTTGGCAACGACATTAGTTGTCGGTCAACTTTTAGATAAAGACTTATTAATTCAAGGCTTCGGTAGAGACCGCTTTAAGTTCTTCTACCCATGGTATGCCTTAGTTAAATACATTTTACCGTTCGTTATTCTAGCTGTATTCGTGTTACAGTTAGTCTAAATAATAAGGAAAAACACTTTCGTAGGATTCGATTTGTTCGAGATCGTTACGGAAGTGTTTTTTTGTCTAACGATAATGTATGTGTCTTTGCGGGAGTTGACTTGTATAGGCGAATGTACATAAGTCGTGAATCATGCGCTGACTCAGTTGACGGTCGTGATCTGTTATATTGGCGCCTTGTGCTTCGATAATATCGAGACGTCCGAACCAAAAAGTGACATCCAATATGTGATAAGCGCTATGATATGCAGGATGTGTTGCGTGTGACCAATCGAATGTATATGTGTAAACGTCTGTGTGTGCTTGTAAGACTTTCTTATACGTTTGAAATGGTATATGAAAGTAATGCTTCGTAATATAGTCGCGCTGTTGTTGGGCTGTCGCAATCTCGTGTGCTTCAGGTATTGTCAGTCCAGCACGTGCAACGACTTTTTGGAATTGTGGTGTTGCTAACTTTTTAAGTTCATTTTGAATATAAATATCGCCTTCAGCTGTAGTGACGCCTATCCATATCGGGCACGATAAAGGTGCATTAGCTTTAAAAGGCATAGCAAGTGTGGTAACCGGTTGATATAACAGTTCTAGCCCTTTTGACTTACCGTATTGCGCTTGATGTGCCATCATAAGCGATAGTATTGTGTCAGCTGTTAGTGCTTCCCATGGTGTATCGGGAGCTAAATGATTTTTAAGCGTTTGGAATTCATGCGCTTTTTTTTGTGCTTGCGTGGCTGTATCGGGTTGCAATATACCACTGAGCATCACGGCATTATGGACAAGTGGTTGTACGTGTGGCATTTGGAGTAGTGCTTGAATACTCATTGCCCCGGCAGACTGTCCCATTAATGTAATGTGTGTCGGATCTCCGCCAAATGCGGCGATATGTGTATGAATCCATTGCAAGGCGCATAGTTGATCGGATAAGCCATTATTACAGTCCCATGCAGGATTAATGGCGGACCAATCGAGAAAGCCGAGTGCACCTAGGCGATAGTTGCATGTTACAACAATGACGTCTTGTTGCTGAACAATGGCATCAGGTTGATAGAGCGCCTGTGCACTATGCCCGTTTACAAAGCTGCCACCATAGAAGTAAAGGATAACTGGGAGTGGACGCTCATTTGTGATATGACGTGGGCGCCAAATATCCAGTGTGAGGCAATCTTCATCTTGAACGGGCGTATGCGTATGGACCGAGAAAAACGATTCCAGCGAGTTAAAAGGTTGGAGCGGCACTGGACTGAATTGTGTCGCATCGAGTTCGCCACACCATGCTTTCGTAATTAGCTGCGCATGGCAAAAGCGTTTGATGCCAACGGGTGGCTGGGCATATGGAATGCCTTTAAAGACATCATAGTCATTGAAGCGGCACCCGCGAATAGTACCAAGTGTTGTTTGAACGCGTGTCATATGATTCACACCTTTCTGAATGAGGCTAGGATCTTAATAGAAACAATTCAATTTATGTTTGAGATTTCATGTAGAAGATAGAAACATTAACAGTGTCGTTCGGTTCTGCTCAAACCCTAATCACTTTTGTCCCAACCTTTGTCTTACTCCCTATTAGTGTACCGTATCTTTAGGTTACAAAGGAAATTGTGCGCAACAAAGTTCTTTAGATTGAATTTTTTATAAATATGGCATATAATCCTTATTGATTAACTAGGTTTTATAAAGGGGTTCGTGCTGTGAATACGATTGATTTAATCGGCAATACACCGTTAGTACAGTTACAACATTATAGTACCGAGAAAGTTCGCATCTTTGCCAAGTTGGAAATGCACAATCCAGGTGGTAGTGTGAAGGATCGTCTCGGCAAACATTTAATCGAACGTGCGCTAGAGAAAGGGACGCTTAAACGTGGTGGTCAGTTGGTAGAAGCTACAGCGGGTAATACAGGCATTGGCCTAGCACTCGTTGCCACGCAATATGATATTCAGTGTGTGATTTTTGCGCCAGAGGGCTTTTCAGAAGAGAAAATAGCCATTATGCATGCGCTAGGTGCGACGATTCATCGTACGCCTAAGACGGAAGGCATGCTAGGTGCACGTCGCGCGGCAGAAGATTATGCTATGTCAACGGGTGCGTTTTATACGAATCAGTTTGAGACAGAGGATAATCCAGGGGCATATAAGGAGACGCTGGCACAGGAGTTGCTACAAGAATTGCCGACAATTAATTATTTTGTAGCGGGTGCAGGGTCTGGTGGTACATTTTCAGGTGTATCCGAAGTACTGCAAGCACATGATGTGAAATCAGTTGTCGTTGAACCAACAGGCTCTATTTTGAGCGGTGGTGAAAAAGGGACGCATGACACGGAAGGTATTGGCGTTGAAGTATGGCCACCGTTCTTGGATAAGCAATGGATTGAACGTGTAGAAGTGGTACCAGATGACGTCGCATTCCGCCATGTCCGTGAATTAGCCAAGTATGAAGGCTTGCTCGTCGGTAGTTCTTCTGGTGCAGCGCTAGAAGGGGCACTGCGCGTTGCTGAACGCATTGAACATGGTGATATTGTCGTCGTATTTCCAGATGGCAGTGATCGATATATGTCAAAACAGATATTTCAATATGGAGGCTTTTAAGTTATGAATAAAAAAACATTATTAATCCACGGTGGTAAAACAACAGATCCGTATACAGGTGCGGTAACAACACCTATTTACCAAACAAGTACTTATGAACAAGATGGTATTGGTTCGTTACGTCAAGGTTACGAATACTCACGTACTGCGAACCCGACACGTGCATCATTAGAATCTGTCATTGCCGACTTAGAACATGGGAAACATGGTTTTGCATTCGGTTCGGGAGTTGCTGCGATTAGTGCAGTCATTATGTTACTTGACCAAGGTGACCACATTATCGTAGGTTCTGACGTGTATGGTGGTACATATCGTGCAATGACAAAAGTATTTGAGCGTTACGGTATTTCATTTGATTTTGTAAATACAACAGATGTTCAAAACATTGCGGATAAAATTAACGATAAAACGAAAATGATCTTTATTGAAACGCCGTCTAACCCATTGTTACGTGTGACTGATATTAAAGCGGTTAGCGATTTAGCGCGTCAACACGATATTTTAACAGTTGTTGATAACACGTTTATGACACCGTATTTCCAAAGACCATTAACACTTGGTGCGGATATTGTTGTACATTCAGCAACGAAATATTTAGGTGGACATAGTGATGTTGTGGCAGGACTTGTAGCCGTAACGGATGATACACTTGCTGAACGCATTGGCTTTATTCAAAACTCAACAGGTGGTATTTTAGGACCACAAGACAGTTATTTAGTTGTACGTGGGATGAAGACGCTTGGACTTAGATTAGATCAAATTGAACAAAATACATTAGCGATGGTGTCTATGCTAGAAGAACATCCAAATGTATTGAAAGTCTACCACCCAAGTCAAAAAGAACACCTAAATTATGAAGTACACCAAGCGCAAGCCGATGGGACACCGGGTATCGTATCGTTTGAAGTGGCAGATGTTGAACAAGCAAAAGCACTTGTAACGAAAACACGTTATTTCACATTGGCAGAAAGTTTAGGTGCTGTAGAAAGCTTAATTTCAGTACCGAGCTTGATGACACACGCATCAATTCCAGCAGATGTACGTGCTAAAGAAGGTATTGCGGATGGACTTGTCCGTTTATCTTTAGGTATTGAAGATACAGAAGACTTAGTAGCGGACTTAAAACAAGCATTAGATACACTTTCTAAATAAAAACCATGCGTTGAGCAGAGCGATAACGGTCGTTTTGTTTGACGCTTTTTTATTTTTGTTATCTCGCAAAAGTAAAAAATAGAAAGTCGTATCGCATAAATTGTAATGAAGTTTCATTGCAATTATAGAAATGAAAAGCTGTCATGACTGTCGTGGTGGGAAGTTGTGTTATTAATTCGTGATGTAATTCAATTGTGTACCATTTAGTTGCGTGAACAAGTGCCGTCCTGAGTATTTTGTAATGAGAATGTTATATAAAAGGTATATATTTTCACATCTTTAGCGTGTATAATGAAAAAATGTAAATAACAGTTATAAAGCTAAGGAGAGGGACGACGTGCGAAAAAAAGTAATTGCAGCCGTCATTGGCACATCAGCAATCACAGCAGTTGCTGCAACGAGTGATGCAGAAGCAGCAACGTATCGTGTGCAAGCTGGCGATTCATTATGGTCAATTGCCACGAAACATAATATATCGATTGCACAGTTGAAGTCATTGAACAACTTGAGCTCGAACTTGATCTTCCCGAATCAAGTGTTAACAGTATCAGGCAGTAGCACAACAGTACACAATACAAATAATACATCAGCAACAGGATCTACATACACAGTACGAAGCGGGGACTCATTAGCGGCGATTGCAGCACGCTATGGTACAACATATCAAAACATTATGCGTTTGAATGGTTTGAACAATTTCTTAATTTATCCAGGTCAACAGCTGAAAGTCAGCGGTACAGCAGCTGCGAGTCAAACAACGCAAAGCACTGGACGTGTGACGACGGGGAACGCTGGTAACGGTGCGTATTATACCGTACAACCGGGTGATTCATTGGCATTGATTGCGTCAAAATACGGTACAACATACCAAAACATTATGAACTTGAATGGATTGAACGGATTTTTAATCCACCCAGGTCAGAAGTTAAAAGTAAGCGGTACAGCTGTTTCGAATCAATCGACGCAACAAACGACACAACAAAGTACAAACACAGGTAACGGTGCGTATTACACAGTGCAACCAGGCGATTCATTAGCATTGATCGCGTCAAAATATGGCACATCATATCAAAATATCATGAACTTAAATGGCTTGAGCGGATTTTTAATCTTCCCAGGACAAAAATTAAAAGTGACTGGTACAGCGGTAGCTCAAACACAAACTCAAACGCAATCATGGAATACGCCATCAACAAACTATACATCTCCTGTATTTAATCATGACAACCGTTATGATTGGGGACAATGTACATGGCACGTATTCAACAAGCGTAAAGCGGCAGGACGTCCAATTAGTACGTACTGGTGGAATGCGAACGTTTGGGATGATAATGCGTTACGAGACGGCTATACAGTCAACAACCGACCAGCTGTAGGTTCAATCTTACAATCAGATCTTGGCTATTATGGTCACGTTGCTTACGTTGAACGCATCAACGGAGATGGCAGCCTACTCGTATCTGAAATGAACTTTAATGGTGGTGTAGGTGTGCAAACATACCGCACAATACCAAGTTATAGTGTTTACTCATACAAATATATTCATTAATACAAAAAGCAGTAAATCCCTCGTGTGAGAAGAGATTTACTGCTTTTTTACATACGTTATTGATTTTGAATGGCTTTAAACTTTGATGCTTGCGAACGTAGTTGACGGCCAAGTGAGAATAATGACCATACTTTTACAAACTTACTTTTCGCACCTAATGATAGGTAGAAATCTAACACCATGTCTGCTGCGCCAAGACCTAATGAAAGATAGCTTAGCTTTTTGTTTTTTGAACGGTATACGTAATGATTGTAACCGTCAATTGCAATTGTTGTACCAGATAATAATGTAGATAATACACTTAATCCTTTATTTGACTTTTTAGCCATAATGAAGTCACTCCTTATACGTGCTATATTGTTGGTACAGTATAATATATATCCTTTTTTTGATGTTGTACACATAGATACGTAAAAAAATGATGCGCTGATGACGATTTATAACGAAAAATGTTAAAGATTATGTAAGAAAAGGGCTAAAAGATGTATTACCGTCGGGAGTTTGTTACTATTGAAATATAGCAGGGTACCGTCATGTGTCGTTATTGCAAAAGCCAAGTGAATATGTGCTGAATCAGGCACTTAAAATAACAACGTATCCAATACAATACGAGGAGTGAATGCAATGAACAAATATGTGAAAGCTTTAGTAGCAACAGGTGTTTCAGCGGGATTACTGCTCGGTGGTGTGTCTGTCGCAGATGCAGCGCCACAGAAAGCACATACGGAGAAAGCACCGCAAAAAGCGCATTATAGTTATAAAGGTGTGTTCAACCATAAAGACAATGATGCATTGAAAGATAAATATTTCTATCAAGCATTAGCAGCAGATAATTTTAAATATGAAGGCTTACAAGTTGGAAAATCAACAAAAGCAGATGCTGACAAAGTGCTTGGCAAAGATTTAAAAGTTGTCGGTGATGAGAACGGAATTACCCTTTATGAAAAGAACGATGTCGTTTTCGGCTTTGATAAGGATGGCAAGCTTGTTGATTTAGTCTTGTTCGTCGACAAAGTGAAAGATAACGAAAAAGACATTAAAGCACATGTAAACAAAGAAGCCTTTTACGATACAGAAACAACGCAAGTATCTTTCTTCCCAGGCGATGTCATTGTGATTAATTATAAAGATCGTACAACTGAACAATAATTAACACGAAGAAGCACCCTAACACGTCATTGTGTCGGGTGCTTTTCTTTATTTAAAACTTAATAAGTCCTTTAAGTCTTTCTGGGTCTTGATACGATGTGAAGATAATCGTTTTATCGCGCCCCTTCATATAGCCGCTCTTATAGTCGCCACCAATGATAAAGGTATTACCAAAACGGAATAGATCGTGATGATAGTCCGTGAATATTTTATACAAATCACGAACAGAATAACTTTGGCGTTCTTTTCTCATAAAACGGCCTGTAAGATTAATCGTTACACAAGGATCTAGGTCATATTTTTCAATAACTGAACGTGTATATTGCTTACGATTCGCAAAGTTTTTAAACAGGCGATCTGACAATTCATATAACACAGATGGATGCGGGTTATTAGTAACCTGCGCTAATAATTCATAAGTTGTCATCGGTCTACCTGTATAAAATGTTTTATTATTTGTTCCCCATTCTTTTAATGGACGTGACGTATCTGCTACTTTTTCATCCATGGCATACATATAGAAAATAAGTGGTCCTAAGCCATCGACAGTCATAGAAAGGCGAGGGTTTACGGCTCTGTCAATTTCTAACGTCTCATTGTCGACGATTAAATAACTTTGACCGATACGACGCATTTCATCGAACAAATCATCATGTTTATATTGCATATGGTTTGCTGATAAGACGTGTGGTAGTTTACGTGCAACTTCTGGGAATTCAGTGCCACCACTTGAAGATTTCATCAATGTCACGGAATCTTCATTACATAAGAATCTCAAGTCGTTGAACATCATTTCTTTGCTGGCGTACCAAGAAATATGTTTGTTTTTCACATTGTTCACGACTGGGCGTAAGTCATTGTCTAGACACAGAATATAGTCTGCGTTTGATTCGGATAACACTGGCACGAGCTCTTGGTGCACGTCACGCGCTTTGTCACCTAAGTCGCTAATTTGACCGAGCGCAATGATTTTATTTCCTTTAAAGAAACGCGTCTGTGTATCGAATGCTTTAATCGCATTGATCATTGCTGGTAAAGAAGCGTTATGCGTATCGTCAATTAGCGTTAATTGATGATGTGGCGTTTGGATTGGCTTCATATTCAATATTTTCGTGAACGGTTGGAAATCTTTTAAATGATCTGCGTTAATCGTCACATTGAGCTTTTTCAATGCCAGTAGTGCCGCAAGTGTGTTTGAAATCATACCTGAGCTAATCGTATTGAGCTGATACGTTTGAAGTGTGTTGTGCTCTTGGATTCCGAAACGCACGGCCCCTTTTTGATACTGAATAAATTCCGGTGTTAAGTCGGCATCTGAAGAAGTGGCGATTGAGTATGTAAGAACATTTTGCGTATGTTTTGCCGCTTGTTCTTTAAGAATATCTACAAATAGCGTATCGCCATTAATAATCGCAACACCGTCTTCGGAAAGGCCGTTGAAAATACGTGATTTGATTTTAGCAATTTCTTCAATACTTTTAAATGAAGAGAAGTGTGCCGCGCCAATACCTGTCACAATTGCGACATCAGGGCGTAAGTTGACAGAAGTATCTTCAATATAATTGACCGCATTCAATGATGTTTCGACTACCGCAAAGTCTGGATTCTTTATGAGTTTTAGCATAATGCCATAAATTGAACCACGAACATTGTTGTTTCCACGGTTTTCTAGCACATCGTAATCTTGTAATAACGATGTCGTAATCATTCGTGTCGAACTTTTTCCCATTGAACCTGTAATCGCAATGAGTGGGTTTGTGTATTGATTACGAATATGAATCGCTAATTTTTTAATCGATGCAACAGAGTCTTCAATGATAATCTGTGGAATTGGATATTTGAGACCTTCTACTTCCTTTTCGGTAATAATAAGACCGATGTCTTCTTGGTCACGTTTAATCATGTCGTTGCCGTCAGCCGCACCTTTACCACGTCCTAAAAAGCGTGCCCAAGTTTCTTTGTTAGGTGAAAAATAAGCAGTTTGTTTTGAATTGACGTAGTGGAAAATGGTTTCAAAGTCATTGATCATGTTGTTTTCGTTGTGCTCATCTACATTAACGGTTCTGCCGTTAAGAATCGTATTGATTTGTTTGATTGATAACATAATTTTTGTTACTCCTATTAATATAAATCATTCACTTATGAATTATATCACAATTAATTCATTGTAAATATCCTAATACTACTTTTCTAAAAAATTATCCTACCAGAACTTAGGTTTTCTCGATAATGTTGAGAAAGATAGGTTGTGAGTGCAAATTAAATATAATGTCAAGTTTTTAAAGTGTTTTAGAGGTGGGATTGAAGGTTGTTGGGTACATAAAAATACGTGTCAACCATATATAGCGACACGTATTATGTTATTTTAAGATAATATATTTATTGCTCGGGATTTTGTGCAGATGTAGTAGGTGTGTCGTTATTGATGAACGGTAATTGCGTTGGATGTTTGAGTAACCAAGCTGTGACAAAAGCAGTCATCGGAATACATAAAGCAATCGCAATACCACCTAAAGCAATCGTAACCACTTCCTGCGTAAAGAGTTTGGCGTTGATTAGGTGCCCGAAACTGTAATCAAGGTTGAAAAACCAGAAAAGTAAGGTTAAAGACCCTCCTAAAAATGCCAGATAAATCGTATTAGCAGAAGTTGCCAAGATTTCTCTCCCGACACGCATACCTGATACAAAAAGTTGGCGCTGTGTCAGAGTAGGATTCGTTACATGTAACTCATAAACAGGCGAGCTTATTGTAATGGCTAAGTCAATCACAGCAGCAATCACAGCTAAAATTACGGTAAAAATCATAAACTGTGTCATGTCGATGCCGATATTTAATGAAAATACATAGGTTTCGTCTTGTTCTTCAGGTGTAAAGCCTTGTAAGTGACCAAAGTGCACAGAACAGTAAATCGCGCCAAGCATAAGTAATGTCGTTGCAAGGCTGGCAATAAATGCTGCAATCGTTTTGATGTTAAAACTGTTAAGTAAGAACAGGTTCACTGCCGCGATTAGTAAGCTAAAGATCAAGCTCATCACGTAAATAGATGCACCAAAAACAATAAAGAGTACGGTTATAAATAAAATGATGAAATTCAGAAATAACGTCAGAAAGGAGACGACGCCAGTTTTGCCGCCTAACAACCACATCAATACAAATAAAATGAGTGTCAGTATTAAAAGTGCGTTCATTGTGCACGTCCTCCTTTCCATTGATACCAAATGCGCATTAAGAGAATGGTGAGTGGCACGGTTAAGACAATGCCGATACCACCTGTAATGGCGCGACATATTTCGAGCGACCAATTCATCGAAATACTGTATGTGAGTGTGTTGCCATTTTTTAAAAACAGCAACAGCATAGGTAGACCACCAGCTAAATAAGAAAATAGTAAAATGTTGGTCATTGTGCCCATAATATCCTTGCCGATGTTTTGACCGGCTTTAATCCATCGTTGCATACGAATCGTTGGTGTACGTTGTAAGATTTCATACATACCACTTGATATTGTAATCGCGACGTCCATCACAGCGCCAAGTGTACCAACAAGTACAGATGTTAAGAAAATCATTTTCGGCTGTACGGTTAAGAAACTCATCGTTTCGTACTTAATGCCTTGGCTGTTGGCTAAGGTAATAACGAGCCAAGCGATACCAACGCAAATAAATGTACCGAGTAGCGTTGCAATAACAGTAACGATTGTTCGAGATTGCCAGCCAATGACGAGTGTTAATGTCAGTATAGTTGCAAGTACTACCGCAACACTCATCAGTAAGAATAGATTCAAGTTAGGGTGCTGATTGTATAACCATACCGCCACTAAAATGGCAACAGTGTTCATAAGCAGTGACACAATCGATTGTAAGCCGATGCGCTCACCGATAATAAGTAGCGACAGTAGGAATACGCTCAGAACGGTTACTACCAGTGTATCGCGCTTTTTCTCTACAATATATGTGTCCCCATTAGACGGATTGACATGCAACAATAAACGATCACCTTTGTGGTACGGTTGAGCCTCGGTATGAGAACCATTATATTGATGTTCTACTTGGACCGTCTTGCCTTGTTGAGATGTGTTTAAGAGTTTGATAGATAGCTTGTCCGTATAGTGAATGTCTTTGTTATGTTGTTCGTCTATCGTGTGTTTGCTGTGATGTGCGACGACTTGCGTAACTTCGCCAATAGGTGTGTGATAGAACATAGCGTTGTAACGTGTGAATACAATCATCGCAATGGCAAAAACAGTACAAAGTGTAATGGCGATACGCCACGGTTTATGTAATAATCGCTGAATCAAATGACTTCGCTCCTTTGATGATGACCAATGAATAAAATAAGCGTATCTTAGTGAGCGATGAATATCAAATGGAAGGGAGCACTACAGAAATCTCATGTGTTAACAAAGATTTCGTAGTAGTGCCCCGGCAAGGCTGACTAGGCACGAAAAAGCTTGTAAAAGCGTATTTTCATGACAGTAAGTTACTGCCATTTACAAATACGCAAACTTAAATGGAATGTCTCTATTAACGTTCCAGCGCCTGTTTTTAATCGTTTATGAAATTTTTTTGAAAATATTGTTGACATTAATCCCAAGCTATAATATTATAGTTATTGTGTTCGACGACATGGAGGAATACCCAAGTCCGGCTGAAGGGATCGGTCTTGAAAACCGACAGGGGCTTAACGGCTCGCGGGGGTTCGAATCCCTCTTCCTCCGCCATTATAAGTAAAATCCAAGACTAATAGATAAAAAGAACTGGATGATTCCAGAACGCAAAAAAGAAGTTTCTCATGAAAGCATGAGAAGCTTCTTTTTTGCGTTTATAATGATTTTTGGACGCTTTTCCTAGGCTTTTAGATATATGGTAATAGTTTTGAGTGCGTACAACAAATACATTTCCAACTTTTTGATGATTGAAATATTCTTTGAAAATAATAATAAATAAACGCATTTTTTCTTTCGTGCAAAAGCTCTAAACTTTAATTCATATTTTATATAGTCTGTTATCAAGTAATATAAGTTACTAAATATATGATTCAGTCAGAACAAGTATTGAACGTTATATGCTTGTTTTATTTATGTGTTTTTATATCGTGTACGGCTCTCTTTGCGACTTTAATAATTTTATAAAGTAATAGTTTTTTATTACTTCTTTTGGCATTATCAAAAACGATAAGTTGTTGGACAATACCTTTGTTTGGCAACTTAGTTTACGAGTAAAGTGGGAGGAATGTAATAATGACACAAAAGAAGAAACCTGGTAGTCATAGACTTGATTTCTTGCCTAACAGGTTGAATAAGTATTCGATTAGAAAATTCACAGTAGGAACAGCATCTATTTTAGTGGGGGCAACTTTATTATTCGGCTTAGGTGATGAAGCTAAAGCAGATGAAGTTGCGAATGGTGCGAATCCAACGGCACAAGATGTAGGGGATGCACAAGCGGATGAACCTGTAGCAGAACCAGCAGTAGAAAATGAAACAACAACGGAAGAAGCAACAAATACACCTGTAACAACATATAAAGAAACAGAGACGGCTGTTGAAACAGAAACACCAAACAAAGAAGAAGTAGCACCAACTGAAGCGACTGAGACAGAGACACCAGTTGCAGAGAAAGAAGTAACAGAAAAAGAGAGCGTTGAACCAACAACAGAAGTGGCTGAGCCAGCAAAACAAGAAGCAACATCGAAAGAGGCGGTTGAACCGACAACAGAAGCGGTTGTAAAACCAGTAGCGACACCAAAAGCAACAGTACGAACTGCAAATGGTGAAGCAATTCCACATGGTACATCTTTCCGTGCAGCAGGCGATAATACAGCATCAGGACGTTTAGTAAACAGCGCCGTTGTAATGGATGGCTTTAAAATTGAAAATAGACCTTTCTATCCAAACCGTGGTGAGTCTATTGATTTCAGTGGTGCATTTAGAGTAGAAGGTATGGTTCGTGAAAATGACTACTTTACATTTGTTGTACCGCATAACTTGAGTTTAGATGGTGACATTGACTACTCAAACGTTGATAACACATATGTATTACCTGATTTATATAGCAGAACAGGTGAAATTGTTGCGACAGGTTATTATGACACTGAAAGTAAAGTTGGTACTTATATCTTCACAGATTATGTAAATGATAAAGATGACGTATCTGGTCAATTTACATTACCAATTTTTGCTGACCGTCAAAATTCACCAAAAAATGGTCGCTACAATGTTGACTTTGATATGTCAGGCGAGCACTATCGTGGCACTGTAGAAATCGATTACGGTAATCCAGCACAAGGACATGATGTTTATTACGGTGCAAATATCACATCGACAATTACAGAAATTGATGTACCTTCACCGAAAAATGAATATCATCAAACAGTATACGTAAACCCAATGGGTCGTGATTTAACAAATTCATACGTTACAATTCAAGGTTATCAAGATGATCAAAACACAAGTGCGACAGTGATTAATGCAGATCAAACGAAATTGAAAATCTATGAAGTAAGAGATAAAAACCGTATCACGGACAGTTACTTCGTTAATCCGAATGATTCGAACTTAATCGATGTAACAAATGATGTAATGCCTTACGTAACATTTAACAATGACAACTCAGTAGGTATCGACTTCGGTAACATCAATAAAACATATATTGTTACAGTTGATGGTCATTATGTAGACAATGGCGAAAACGTAAAAACACGCGTGAAAATGGAAACAGAAGCACGTTACTCAGGTGAGAGAAGTACTTTCTACTGGGATAATGAAAACTTTATCTACGCAGGTTCAGGTAACGCAGATGGTAACCAACATAGAGAGCCAAAAGTACGTTTAGGTGACTACGTATGGGAAGATACTAATAGAGACGGCGCACAAGATGCGAATGAACGTGGTATCGCAGGCGTTAGAGTTATCTTGAAAAATGAAAATGGCGAAGAAATCGACCGTACAACAACAGATCAAAACGGTAAATATATCTTTGAAGAGTTGGAGAAAGGTTATTACACAGTAGAATTTGAAACACCTGCAGGTTATACACCAACAGGCGTTGATAAAGGTGGTAATGACGCGAAAGACTCGGATGGTCTTATCGTTGATGTTGATTTACAAGCAGATGACTTAACAATTGACTCTGGTTTCTATAAAGAGCCTAAGCTACGTCTTGGTGACTATGTATGGGAAGATACAGATAAAGACGGTATCCAAGATATTGATGAACGTGGTATCTCGGGCGTAACAGTTATCTTGAAAAACGACCGTGGTGAAGAAATCGATCGTACAACAACAGATGAAAATGGTAACTACATTTTTGAAGAGTTAGATCCAGGACATTACACGGTAGAATTTGGTACGCCAGACGGTTACACACCAACAAGCGTAGACCAAGGTACTAACGATGAAAAAGATTCAGACGGTCTAACAGTAGAAGTAGACCTTGAAGAAGACGACATGTCTATCGACTCAGGATTCTATAAAGAAGATTCAGACGCGGATGCTGACGCAGATGCGGATAGCGACTCTGACTCAGACTCGGATAGTGATTCCGATTCGGACAGCGATTCTGACTCAGACAGCGACTCGGATTCAGACAGCGATTCTGACTCAGACTCGGACAGCGATTCCGACTCAGATAGCGATTCCGACTCAGACAGCGACTCGGATTCAGATAGTGATTCTGACTCAGACAGCGATTCCGACTCAGACAGCGACTCAGATTCAGATAGCGATTCCGACTCAGACAGTGACTCAGACTCAGACAGTGACTCAGACTCAGATAGCGATTCTGACTCAGACAGCGATTCCGACTCAGATAGTGACTCGGACTCAGATAGTGATTCTGACTCAGACAGCGATTCCGACTCAGACAGTGACTCAGATTCAGACAGCGACTCGGATTCAGATAGCGATTCCGACTCAGATAGTGATTCCGACTCAGATAGTGATTCCGACTCAGATAGCGACTCAGACTCAGACAGTGACTCAGATTCAGACAGCGACTCGGATTCAGATAGCGACTCAGACTCAGACAGCGACTCGGATTCAGACAGCGACTCGGATTCAGACAGCGACTCGGATTCAGATAGCGACTCGGATTCAGATAGTGACTCAGACTCAGACAGCGATTCCGACTCAGACAGCGATTCTGACTCAGACAGCGACTCGGATTCAGACAGCGACTCGGATTCAGATAGCGATTCTGACTCAGATAGTGACTCAGATTCAGATAGCGATTCTGACTCAGACAGCGACTCGGATTCAGACAGCGATTCGGATTCAGATAGCGACTCAGACTCAGATAGCGATTCTGACTCAGACAGTGACTCAGATTCGGACAGCGACTCAGACTCAGACAGCGACTCAGACTCAGATAGCGATTCTGACTCAGACAGCGACTCGGATTCAGACAGTGATTCAGACTCAGACAGTGACTCGGACTCAGATAGTGACTCCGATTCAGATAGCGACTCAGACAGTGATTCCGATTCAGACAGCGACTCAGATTCGGACAGTGATTCCGACTCAGACAGCGACTCCGATTCGGACAGCGACTCGGATTCCGACTCAGACAGCGATTCGGATTCGGACAGCGACTCAGACTCAGACAGTGACTCGGATTCCGACTCAGACAGCGATTCGGATTCGGACAGCGACTCAGACTCAGACAGTGACTCAGATTCGGACAGCGATTCGGATTCAGATAGTGA
This sequence comes from Staphylococcus rostri, assembly GCF_002902145.1. Taxonomy (GTDB): domain Bacteria; phylum Bacillota; class Bacilli; order Staphylococcales; family Staphylococcaceae; genus Staphylococcus; species Staphylococcus rostri. The sequence continues at coordinate 66,828 of NZ_PPRF01000002.1, forward strand.
TTCCGACTCAGACAGCGACTCAGATTCAGACAGCGATTCCGACTCAGATAGCGACTCCGATTCAGACAGCGACTCGGATTCGGACAGCGACTCGGATTCAGACAGCGACTCAGATTCGGACAGCGATTCAGACTCAGATAGTGACTCAGATTCGGACAGCGATTCCGACTCAGATAGTGACTCGGACTCAGATAGTGATTCTGACTCAGACAGCGATTCTGACTCAGACAGCGATTCAGACTCAGACAGCGACTCGGATTCAGATAGCGATTCCGACTCAGACAGCGACTCAGACTCAGACAGCGATTCAGACTCAGACAGCGACTCGGATTCAGATAGTGATTCCGACTCAGATAGCGACTCAGACTCAGACAGTGATTCGGATTCAGACAGCGATTCCGACTCAGACAGCGATTCAGACTCAGACAGCGACTCGGATTCTGATAACGACTCTGACGCAGATGCTGACCATGATAAAGATTCACATGGCGATGCATTACCTGAAACAGGTGCAGACAATGCAAACGGCACATTATTTGGCACATTGTTTGCGGCTGTAGGTTCTCTATTCTTAGTAGGCTCACGTCGTAGAAAAAATAAATAACAGTTAATACTTGTATACAATATCGAAATATCCAATGTGTACACCGTGATATAAGGGTGCATATCATGGGTGTAGGAATTCAATCATAATCATTGGCTTTCATCGTTTGTTATGAAGTATTACAATTAAGAGTGAGGCATTTTGGTGTCTCACTCTTTCTATTAAGGATTGCAGAAATGCGAAAATACTTGTAAAGTATAGTAAATGAGACTTAAAGGAGAAAAAGTATGGCTTTAGAAAATAATATTCAAGAACTTGTGGAGATGATTGAACAAGAGGCGCTGACATATGACTATGTTTTCATTAGCTTGGGGGTTCCTGACCGCAAAGCACAAGTACGTCTTTTTAAAAATCGTCGCTATCTTGATAGAGATATTAATAAATTCTGCCAAAAGTTCAGAGAGAAAGTTGGAAAATTTCCAGAATGGATTAAGGTGGATATTGTCACAGAGACAGAATCCGTGTTATTCGATAATATTGCAGATACACTCGTCAAAACACGTCGTAACTATGTAGACTTTGGTGTCGCAATGGATAAAAATTGGCATTTAACTTTCTTACCGGAAGAGATTAATGCGAATGCGTTTGTACGTCCAAGAAAAGGAACGAAAGAGTTTTACCTATCAGAAGAGAATGTGAACAACTATTTGAAAAAATATACGAGTCATCGTAGAAAGTTCAGCACTGCTGCGTACAAAGGACAAACAGTCACAAAGTTCTACACGCAAGGCTTTATTTTCGATGGCGAAGGTGTGTTCAAACTTCACAGCAAAGGCTACCAAAAGAACTTGCGTATCGTGGAAGATTTGAACGTCGAAATGGACCGTTTAATTGCGCATAGTACGTCGTTTTTAGAAGGTATGTTGCAGCCGAATGGTCGCTATATCTATGGTTACTTCCCACATTTCGACAATACGATTAACTTCTATAATATGTTGCGTCACTCATCATCTACGTATTCTTTAATTGAGGGATTATCTTATTTAGGAAAAGACTTAACACCAGCTGAGCGCGCGATTGAATATGTCATTGATAACTATATTGCGACAGATGACACGGGTGCGAAGTTTGTGTTTGATGATACGGAAAATATTAACGAGATCAAACTCGGTCAAAACGCGGCATTTATTTTTACAGTTTGTGAATATTTGAAACATGGCGGTCAAAATAAAGAATACTTGAAGCATGCACAAGGTGTTGCGGAAGGTATTTTGAAGATGATCAATCCTGAGACGGGTGAAACCGTACATATTTTAAATTATCCAGACTTTGCGGTTAAAGAAAAGTTCCGAATCGTGTACTATGATGGTGAGGCTGCATTAGGTTTATTACGTCTGTATCAACAAGACAATGATGAACGCTGGCTTAAAACGGTTCAAACACTTTTTGAACACTTCATTAAAAATGATTATTGGAAGTATCATGACCACTGGCTCGGTTATTGTACAAATGAACTTGTGCAAGTCGTACCAGAAGAGAAATACTTCAGATTTGGTATTAACAACGTAAGTTCATATTTAGACTATATGAAACAAAGGGAGACAACCTTCCCAACGTTCTTAGAGATGTTAATGGCAACGTATCACTTAGTTGAAAAAGCAAAAACATCAGGCTATCAGCACTTAGTGGATGAACTATTAGACGAAGAGAAGTTCTTAGATACGATTCATACACGTGCAGATTACGAGCGTACAGGCTTCTTCTATCCAGAGATTGTCATGTATTTCAAAAAGCCAAGCCGTGTATTGAATAGTTTCTTCATTAAACACCATGGCTACCGTGTACGAATCGATGATATTGAGCATTACTTATCAGGTTACGTTCAATATCAACATGTATTTAAAAAAGCGTAATAAGGAGTTTGACAGATGACAGAAGAAAAAGTAAAACGAGAAGATGTCGTCGAAGAAAAACACGAAGATCCCAATGCGGAGATTAACAAAGAAATCGAAGCAGAGTTATTAGCGTATTTAGAAAATGGCGAGCAAGAAGAGAAGAAAGAAAAGAAAAAATATAAGTCAGCAATGTTTATTACAACGTTGATCATTGTAATTTTGTATCTAGTGAAGTTCAGTAAAAAGATGTTCCTTATTTATTACGGACTGTCACTCGCTGGTTTGATACATTAGTGGTGGAATTGAAAAAGGGCAATGCGTTTTGTTGAGTGAGACGCATTGTCCTTTTTGCCGTGCTTATAGGGGAGTGGACATTAACAAGAATAATCATTTTAAATATGAGATTTCATACCTAGTCAGCCTTGCCGGGGTGGGACGACGGGGCTGGGACACAATAAATTTAAGCACTGGGAAACCGATAAAGGGTGTCCCACCACCATGTATCAATATGTAAAAAATTGTGCCATATGGAAAGTTCACATAACGTTCTTAAAGAAATGACAAATCGGTTAACGCCTTTGTTGTGAGTTGAAAATACTATATATAGTGCCTAAAATGAATATCAGACACTATATATAGAAAGAAGCGTGGGTGTATGACACAATTAGAAAGAGATCTACATGGGTTGATGACGAAGGATCCAACAATTGTGAATGAAAACGCCAATAAAGATAGTCAGACATTCGCAACGATGCGTGACCTAACGGCAGGGGTTGTATCTAAGTCGTATGGTTTACAACATCTTTTACCAGAACACGTTGCGGTGGCACATCAATCGGGCGATATTCACTTTCATGATTTGGATTATCATCCATTTCAACCGTTAACGAATTGTTGCTTAATTGATGCTGAAGGGATGTTGGCACAAGGTTTTCAAATCGGCAATGCGCATGTAACGTCGCCGAAATCGATTCAAACAGCTGCTGCACAGTTAGTACAAATGATTGCTAACGTATCAAGCAGTCAATATGGTGGCTGTACAATTGATCGCATTGATGAAGTATTAAGTACATATGCTATACATAATGAACGTAAACATCGTGCTGTCGCGGAAAAGTACGTCAGCGCTGAAGATATTGAACGCTATGTAGATGAACAAGTAACACAAGATATTTTTGCGGCAATTGAGAGCTTAGAATATGAAGTGAACACGTTGTATACCTCAAACGGTCAAACACCTTTTGTGACATTTGGCTTTGGACTTGGTACGGATGAGATGAGTCGTAAAATTCAACAGGCCATTTTACAAACACGTATTAAAGGGTTAGGAAAGGACCGCGTGACAGCTATTTTCCCAAAACTCGTGTTTTCAATTAAGAAAGGTGTGAACTTTGCGCCGACAGATCCGAACTACGATGTGAAACAATTAGCGTTGGAATGTTCGATGAAGCGCATGTATCCGGATATTTTAAACTATGACAAGACGGTGGAACTGTTAGGAGATTTTAAAGCGCCGATGGGATGTCGTTCATTTCTACCTGCCTGGCAAAATGCGCAAGGCGAATATGAAAATGGTGGGCGCTGTAACTTAGGGGTTGTCACGTTGAATTTACCGCGTATTGCGTTGGAATCTAAAGGCGACCAATCACGATTTTGGTCAATTTTTGAGAAACGTATGGATGTCTTACATGATGCATTAGCTTTCCGAATCGAACGTGTGAAACAAGCTGAGCCTAATAATGCGCCAATTTTATACAAACATGGTGCGTTTAAATATCGTTTACAAGAACAAGATGACGTGTTTACTTTATTCGATCATCAACGTGCGACAATTTCAATGGGATATATTGGACTCTATGAAGTGGCGACGGTGTTCTATGGACCGAATTGGGAAACGAATCCTGAAGCCAAGGCGTTTACCATTGATATTTTAAAAGCGATGCGTGACTATCAATATGCTTGGACGGATGAACATGATGTATGGTTTAGCATTTATAGTACGCCAAGTGAGTCGTTGACAGATCGTTTTTGTCGCTTGGATTACGAGCAGTTTGGTTCTGTGCCAGATGTGACGGACAAGGGTTATTATCAAAACTCCTTCCATTATGATGTGCGTAAAGATGTGACGCCATTTGAGAAGTTAGACTTTGAACAAGACTACCCGCACTATGCCAGCGGTGGTTACATTCATTATTGCGAGTATCCGAAGTTAGACCATAACAAAAAAGCGTTAGAAGCGGTGTGGGATTATGCCTATGATCGCGTGAGTTATTTGGGAACGAATATTCCGATTGATCATTGTTACGACTGTGGCTTTGAGGGTGACTTCGATACGACAGAAACAGGTTATCGTTGTCCGAACTGTGGCAACCAAAATCCTGAGACGGTAGATGTTGTGAAGCGTACGTGTGGTTATCTCGGTAATCCCGTGCAACGTCCAACGATTGAAGGGCGCCATAAAGAGATTTGTGCGCGTGTGAAACATATGAAGGTGCCAAAGTCGTGACAACTGCACAAGTGATACGGGGAGCTGGCTATGTCGCTAAGATTGAAACGCACAGCTTTGTTGATGGAGAAGGTGTGCGTTGCAGTCTTTACGTGTCGGGATGTCCATTTCGTTGCCCAGGGTGTTATAACGTCGCAGCACAGCACTTTCGTTATGGCGAACCATTTAGTGATGCGATGATTGACGAAGTGATAACCGCATGCGAACCGTCTTATATTTCAGGGCTCAGCATTTTAGGTGGCGAACCTTTTTGTAACTTAGCCGTCGTCATCCCGCTTATCCGTGCATTCCGTCAGCACTTTGGACGTACGAAAGATATTTGGGTGTGGACGGGCTATCAGTTAGAATATTTATGGCGTCAGACGGATGAACGCAAGGCAGTGTTACAAGACATTGATATGTTGGTAGACGGTATGTTTGTTCAAAAATTGTATCGACCGAATCTCGCTTATCGCGGCTCACTCAATCAGCGGGTTATTCATATGCCAACCTATATGCGAACACACTCGGTCGCACAAGCAATTTATGTGGAATAAGCACATCGAATGCCACCGGTTATAAAAGTTGAATATTTTTATCGGAATTAAAGAAAAACCTCTTGACTGTCGGAATTTTCTGATATATGATAACAATACTATTTTAACAACTGCATATAACGAATTATTTCTTATCAAGATTGGTGAAGGGACAGGCCCGATGAAACCAGGCAACCTATTGAGTTAGGTGCTAATTCCTGCAGGTGAGATGAACCTGAGAGATAAGTTGTCATTTATTTAGAAGCGTACACAGAATCTTGATATTCATTGAGATATTTGTGGCGCTTTTTTAATTATAGGGGGTAAAAATCATGACAGAATCATACAAATTTGAAACGTTACAATTGCACGCAGGACAAGAAGTAGATGCGGTATCAAAATCACGCGCATTGCCGATTTATCAAACGACGTCTTTTACATTTGATGATACCGCATATGCGGCGAGCTTATTTGGCTTAGAAGAACTCGGCAATATTTATACGCGACTGACGAATCCGACAACGGCTGTTCTAGAAACACGTGTTGCAGAACTAGAAGGAGGTGTCGCAGGTGTTGCCGTTGCATCAGGTATGGCGGCGATTACGTATGCGATTCAAGCGGTTGCGCAACAGGGAGATCACATTATCGCAAGTGACAAACTTTACGGTGGTACACATACGTTATTGACGCATACATTGCCGAAGTTTGGTATTGAGGTGACGTTAGTCGATACGTCAACGATTGATAGTATTCAAGCAGCTATCCGCCCGAATACGAAAGGGGTATTTATTGAGACAATTGGTAATCCTGAAGGGAATATTGATGACTTTGATGCAATCTCAGCACTGACAAAACAGGAAGGCATTGTGCTTATCGTGGACAACACGTTTGCGACACCGTATTTATTCCGTCCAATTGACCATGGCGCGAACATTGTCGTGCACTCGGCAACGAAATTTATCGGTGGACACGGAACATCAATGGGTGGTGTGATTGTCGATGGTGGTAACTTTGACTGGGGTAACGGTAAGTTCCCAGGCTTGAGTGAACCGGATGCTTCCTACCATGGATTAGTGTTCCATGAAGCGTTCGGACCAGCAGCATTAGCTTTTAAAATCCGTACAACATTGTTAAGAGATACCGGCGCTGCATTGTCGCCATTTAATGCATTTTTATTAACACAAGGATTAGAAACATTATCATTGCGTGTGGAACGCCACGTGGAAAATGCTGAAAAAGTGGCGCGTTATTTAGAACAACATGAACAAGTTGCATGGGTAAAATATGCAGGCTTACCGTCAAGCCCATATTATGAAAACAAGCAACGCTATTTACCAAAAGGTGCGAGTGCTATCTTTACATTTGGTGTCAAAGGCGGCTATGAAGCGGGCAAAAAATTTATCGAAGGCTTATCACTCTTTTCATTATTAGCCAATGTTGGGGATGCGAAATCACTCGTCATCCATCCAGCATCGACAACACATCAACAGTTAACTGAGGAAGAGCAACGTGCGGCAGGCATTGAACCAGAAACCATTCGCCTATCAATCGGACTCGAACATATAGATGATATTATTGCCGACTTAGAACGAGGATTTGCGGCAATTTAATAGACATTCGGCAGTAGTGCGTCAACGTCAGACAGCTACTGTCGTTTTTTAGGTGAGCCATTATTAATTTGGACACTGGGAAGTCAGTAAACGGTGTCACGCAAAGCAGAATTTGACCGCAACCTAAAAAATAAAAAACGTCATTGCACATTTGTAGCGTCTCATGTATAATTCTAATCGTAATGATTACTATTTGAAGGAAGGCGTCCTATAAATGAAGAAAAGTTTAAAAGTAGTAGCTACGGCAGCATTAGCAAGCACTTTGTTAGTGGCATGCGGGCAATCAGATGATAATAAAGCTGCTTCAGGCGATAAGTTGAAAGTAACAACAACGGTTTATCCACTTCAATCTTTCGTGAAACAAATTGGTGGGAAGCACGTTGAAGTAGATTCAATTTACCCTAAAGGTGCGGACCTGCATAGCTTCGAGCCGTCACAAAAAGATATTATTGATGCGAGTAAGTCAGACGTGTTCGTATACACAGGCGATAACTTAGACCCTGTTGCGAAAAAAGTAGCAGGCGCAATCAAAAAAGATGACCACAAGTTATCATTAGAGGATAAACTTGATAAGTCAGAACTATTAACAGACCAACACGAACATGAGCATGAAGGGGAAGATCATGATCATGAAGCGGAAGGTCACGACCACGAGTCAGAAGAACATGAACATCATCACCATGGTGGTTACGATCCACACGTATGGTTAGATCCAAACATGGATGAGGAATTTGTAAAAGCGATTCGTGACGACTTAAGCAAGCGCGATCCAGAGCATAAAAAAGAATACAAAGAGAACGCAGACAAGTTATTAAAAGACTTAGATCAACTTGACGACAAAATGAAACAAGCGACAAAAGATCATCAAGGTCATGCGGTATTCGTCTCACATGAATCTCTTGGTTACTTAGCAGATCGCTACGGTTTCGTTCAAAAAGGTGTTCAAAGCTTAAATGCGGAAGACCCATCACAACAAGAATTAACAAAAATCGTTGAAGAGATTAACGACACAGGTGCGAAATACATCTTATACGAAGAAAACGTTGCGAATAAAGTCACAGATACGATTCGTAAAGAAACAGATGCGAAACCATTGAAATTCAACAACATGGAAGCCGTATCTAAAGACCAAGCGAAAGATGCGACATATCAATCATTAATGGAAGAAAACATCAAAAACATTGAAAAAGCACTGAACGACAAAATTAAAGTTGAAGATGACAAAGCGGCAGACAAACATTCAAAAGCCATTCAAGATGGTTACTTCAAAGATAGCCAAGTCAAAGACCGTACATTATCTGACTATGCAGGTGATTGGCAATCAGTGTACCCATTATTGAAAGATGGTACATTAGACGAAGTGTTTGAACATAAAGCTGAAGAAAAAGGCGACAAGTCAGCGAAAGAATATAAAGCATATTACGACACAGGTTACAAAACAGATATCGAAAAAATTAAAATCACAGATGACAGCATTACATTTACAAAAAATGGTAAGTCTATGACAGGTACTTACAAATATGATGGTAAAGACATCTTACAATACGAAGGTGGAAACCGTGGTGTGCGTTACACATTCAAATTAGACGGTGAAGGTTCTAAAGACTTACCGAAATACGTACAGTTTAGCGACCACAACATCGCACCAGTGAAAACAGGTCACTACCATATCTTTATGGGTAACGACCGTGACAAAGTCTTAAAAGAATTAGACAACTGGCCAACATATTACCCAGCTGACCTTTCTAAAGAAGAAGTAAAAGACGAAATGTTAGCACACTAATTCATGATAAGCATCTATGACAGGCGTGAATGCCCGTCATAGGTGTTTTTTTGTTGTTTGATCATCCAGAGGACGCGGATGCTTTCAAACAGCGCTATAATGATTTAAATATTGAACCATATTACGTGTGTGAAGCGTGATATAATTGAACCGATAATAGTTACACAAGGAGCGTTGAAGATGAAAAAGATACTGTTGTGGGTTATCGGGGTTTTTGCTGTTTTAGCTGTGACACTGTTCTTTTTACTCAAAACATATGGCCCATATTATAACCTTTATGTTACGAAACCATCGACGAAAGAATATGTCAAAATTGCGCTAACACAGATGGAGCATCAAGGTCTCTATGCACAAGGTGACAAATGGGAACGTGCCAAAGCAGAAGCTTATAAAGCAACATCAGGCGCAAAATCGTATGACGAGACACACGATGCGTTGGAAAAAGCATTAAAAGTTGCAGGTGGAAAACATTCATTCCTTCAAACAGCGCGTGAACAACACGATGATAAGTACGAGGTAGTGTATCCGACGAGTAAAATGCACGGACAGACACTTGTACTAGACTTACCAGGCTTTATTGGTAGTGAAAAAGAGGCGAAACGTTACGCGACGACACTGAATGATGCGTTAGAAAAGCACGATTATAAACGTGTGATTGTCAATTTACAGGACAATGACGGTGGTGATATGGGACCGATGATTGCCGGCCTATCTAAGATTATTCCTGATGGTACACTGATGTCATGGATTGATCGAGACGGTAATCACTTTGATGCCACATTGAAAGACGGCAAAGTAACAGGCGGTGGGACAGATGTACAAGTCAAAGCAGGCAAGAAAGACTTAACAACACCTGTTGATGTGTTAATCGGTAAGAAAACCGCAAGTTCAGGTGAAATCACAGCACTCGCGTTCAAAGGGCGCCCGCACACGCAGTTTATCGGTAAAAACAGTGCGACCTATACAACCGCAAATACGACCATTCGTTTCTTTGACGGAACAGAAATGAATATTACCAATTATAAAATTAAAGACCGAACAGGCGTCTATTATGAAAATGACCCAGTGCGCCCAGATATTGACAGTGATCAAGCACTTGAAACAGCGTTAAGCGCATAACATATAAAAAGGCATGTGAACAAAGATACATCATGGAAGATGATCTTGTCACATGCCTTTTACTGTGATCGGTTATTCATATTTGAGTATATTTTCGATGTGCGAATGCGACAGGGACTTGCGAGGTTGGCATACTATTACGCATAAAAAATAATGTCCAGTCTCGAAGTACTATCATTGTAATGGATAGATATGTTGAAATCATGATGTTGTCATACCACTACGCTCTCCAAAATAGCGATATAATATCAACGCAAAGTTCCCCAGATTTTGCGTGGCTGTCGTTATAACATATACAGAATCATGATAGCTTTACTACTTTTATTGAGGGTTAGTAAGACCTCCCTAATGTACTAATGACAGATGTAAGCTATACATCGTCATACAGCTACTGCCAAACGTATACAAAGACAGTGCACGTGATGTCTCATGAGTATTTTCAACTTTTGGGTATATCACAAAGGATCGTATGAGTGATAAAAATGTTTGGTGACATTAAAATACAGAAGTGATAACTTAACGAACTGCTCAAAGGGTAGTAGCCACCCAAGTTAGAAGATAAATAGAAGTTGTATAAACGTACTAAAGTGAATTTGATTTAAAAAGCAATTATGTTTTCTTGTAAATTAGTATAGCGTCGGCCCGCGATTTTTGCAACCGTTTTCTTTTCTTGGAGCATAATGTTAAGCACTTTATTGTTAAAGTAATTTTAAGCAATTAAATGGACACCGATTGTTCACGAAGATACGCCAGAAATAGCATGACAATCTGTTGTATTACAGTGTAAAATATAAAAGGATTATATTCGATAACATGGAGGTATTAACAGAAAATGCAATGGCTCATTTATCTTTTAGTAGGTGTCTTATGCACAGTGCTTGATAGTGTATTTATGAAACGCACACAGACGATTGGTCGTTTGAGCAGAAAAGCATTATTTTATACTGTTGTAATTAATGTTTTCACACTTGGCTTGTTCGTCATCGTATTAGGGCGCCCAGATAGTGTGGAAGCTGCGACTTATAAAACAGTATTTGCAGTCTATTATTTAGGTGTTGCGCTTGCCATAGGTCTCGTTTGGATCGGCATCAAATATTTATTACAACGCCAAACACTTGTTCAATTCCGTGAAACAACTGTAAAGCGTAGATGGCTTGATGTACTCGTTAAAGTAGTCATCTTACTTTTTACGATTATCGGACTACTCGTCGTATTTTTTGCAGACTGGTTTATTGATTATTTTGGTAACATCACACCAGAACAATTTCTATTCAACCTCAAGTCGCCAATTAAAGGGACGTCAGACGGTATGGTGGCAGAAATCTTTCGCACACCAATTCTAAAGTCATTGTTTTTTGCGATACCAATAGTTATTTTAGTGGTGTATAACCGTTACGATATCGTTTGGCAGAAGCATCGCACGCTACTCAAACGCACAGTCGGTAAATCATTATTGCTTCTAATTGCTTTTGCGGTACTCGTGTCAGGTGTTACATACGGTTCTAAAAAATTACGCCTGCCAGAAGTATATGAGGCATACGCGAAAGATTCACAATATATTAAACAAAACTATGTCGCACCAACGACAAAACAGTACCAATTCCCAGAAAAGAAACGTAACTTGGTACACATTTATTTAGAATCTGTCGAGAACTCGTATTTATCGAAGGATTTGGGCGGCTATATGCACGAAAACTTAATGCCTGAGTTAACCGCATTATCAAAAGAAGGCGTGCATTTCTCTGATACAAAAGACCCATTCGGTGGTCCATATCAAACTTATGGTTCAAGTTGGTCAGTTGCAGGTATGATCAATATGGGCATGGGTATTCCACTTAAAATTCCAATGAACGGTAACAGCTATGGTAAGTCGGGTTACTTCTTGCCAGGTGCACGTGGTCTCGGAGATATTTTACAGGAAGAAGGCTATGAACAAACAATTATGTTCGGTGCCGATGCGGACTTCGGTGGTTTAACAACGTATTTCAAATCACACGGAAACTTCAATATTTGGGATTGGAAGTATGCGCAAGCGAACGGCTATATTCCAAAAGATTACAAAGTATGGTGGGGATTTGAAGATGACAAGCTGTATGACTTCGCAAAACAAGAAATTACACGTTTGTCACAAACAGGTAAGCCATTCAACTTTACAATGGAAACAGCAGACACGCATTTCCCAGATGGTTATGTGTCTAAAAACACGCCAACGCCACGTGATAATCAGTATGCGAACGTAATTGCATATTCAACATCAGAAGCGGTCGAATTCGTACGTTGGATCCAACAGCAACCGTTTTATGAAGATACAACGATTGTTATCACGGGTGACCATCTCAGCATGGATAAAAAGTTCTTTAAAAACTTCGCTCCAAACTATAAACGTGACATCTTTAACTTGATTCTGAACCCTGCCAAAGAACCAGAGAAAGTGCAGAATCGTAAGTTTGCGCCGTTAGATATGTTTCCAACAATTTTATCGAGCATGGGCGTAGAAATTAAGGGTGATCGCTTAGGTCTAGGAACAGACTTATTCTCAGATACGCCAACATTGATTGAACGTGACGGTATCAAGAAGTTTGATCATGAAATTAGCGTGAACAGTAACTACTACAACAAACAGTTTGTGAACGAACGTGGTTCAGGCAAACAAAAAGTAGAGCAATAATTGAAATGGAGAGGCCTTCTTGAGTAGAAATCCTCTCCATTAACTATTATATGGCTCAACGAATTAGATGCAGCAACTATAAGAAAATCTAATTAACGTTATTTTATAAAAGAGTGTTGGATAGCGAAGGGTGCGAGAGGTTATATAGGTATAGCTATGTTTATTGACATCTTTATCCATATAGATATAATGTAAATAAGTTGAGTAAAGAGTGATTTGACATTCATATTGAAACACCAAGGGCCACCTACTAGTTGCGATAGTAGATGGCGCTTTTTTGGTAATTGGTTTTTGACAGTCATCAACGCTTACGCTTGTCTAACCAATGTGTGTAAGTCGTGAGTACAATACCGATAATGATTGGGGCAACAAGTGTTGAGTATAGAACTGATATGACACTCATTTTGAATCACCTTCTAACGTGTCTGGCTTCAACAGTTAGGGTGTTGATGACGTTAATTATTATATCGAGATAATGAATTTGTTGTTATTTAAAAATAATGAATATATGTATTTAAACTGGTTAACATCTTATTAAACACGGTTACTCAGAAGCGATCGTCAAAGCCGCATTTGTCATAGAATTGTTGCGATTTTCTTGTCTAACGCACCTGATTATAGGGGATACTATAAGTGAAAGCGTTTTAAAATAGAGAAAGGTGGCAATTGTTATGATTAACTTATCAGGTCAAATCGCATTGGTAACAGGTGGTGCCAATGGTATTGGTAAAGGCATTGTGGAGGCCTTGGCGCAAGCAGGCGCAAAAGTGATTGTAGGTGATATTGATACGGTCGCGGGACAACAAACGGCAGATGACGTACAAGGACATTTCTATGAGTTAGATGTTACGGATAAAACGCGTGTAGAAGCGGTTGTCGCTGATATTGTAGCGCAACATGGACGCATTGATATTTTGGCTGCGAATACAGGTGTCTATCCGCAAATTTCTATTGAGACGATGACGGAAGCGGATTGGGATCATATTCAAAATATCAACTTGAAAGGGACATTCCTTGTGACACAAGCGGTTCTTGCGGTGATGAAGGCGCAAGGTTATGGACGTGTGGTATTAACATCTTCTGTGACAGGTCCAATTACGGGTTATCCTGGATGGGCGCATTACGGTGCAACAAAGGCTGGACAGCTCGGCTTTATGCGTAGTGCAGCGTTAGAATATGCGAAATATGGCATCACGATTAATGCGGTGCAACCAGGTAATGTCCTGACAGATGGCTTAAAAGCACAAGGCGAGGCATATTTAGAAGGGACACGCAAGATTATCCCAACGCATGAACTTGGAGAACCTTTTGATATTGGTTATGCGGTGGCATTTTTCGCAAGTCCACCAGCAAAATTTATTACGGGTCAAAGCCTTGTGATTGATGGTGGTCAAATCTTGCCAGAAGAACCCGATGCGATTATTTAATCAATGATGGAAAATGTGGCGTAACGACTGATAAATAAGTTGTTGCGCTATGTTTTTTATTGAATTTCAAAATATTCACCTAATATTGATTTGAAAATTAGTTTATTGTAAAATTTATATAGACAAACTTTCGTCATAAAACAAAAGGGAAGCTACATATTTTATTTTACAAAGGGGCTAACATCATTATGAATAACAAATTATTTATTAACGTCATTGTCATTGCCTTACTATTAATTGTTTGTCCACCATTATTATTTTCAACATCAATGAGTGGCCAAGTATTGCTATTTATTATTGGCAGTGTCGGTATTATTTTTGCGATTGTTAATTTAGTTTTCACTTTACGTTACATTGATAAATCAGATTTTACAGGTTGGTAAGCCTAACAAATAAAGCGTGACACGATGACTTAGAGAAGTTGTCGTGCCACGCTTTTTGTTATTTAACGTATCGCATTTCAAGTTGATGGATGAGGTGTGTCAACATATCGTTATTAGGTGTTGGAATATTGGCTTCACGTCCGTATTTACTAATCTGTCCATTTAAGTAATCGACTTCAGTATAACGTCCGTTGTATAAGTCTTGATGCATTGATGGATAGTGTAGGCCCTGTGTTTCTTTAGGATAAGCAGCTTCAATTTTCTCAAGTAAAGCTGCACCGTCAAGCTCAACGTTACGCGCTTTAGCAACGGCGACAATTTCATCAATCACCGGTGTGACCATAGCACGTGCATGTTCATAGCTGCCGAATTCATAAATGGTTTTGTTGAGAATACTACATAATGGATTTAATACGCTATTCAATGTAGCTTTAGACCAAATAGATTGGAACACATTGTCGCTAATTTTAGAGTTTAAGCCTGCATCATTGAAGATTTGATTGATTGTTTCTGTACGTTGATCGGCTTGACCGTCTGCGCGTTGGAGTTCAATGCTGCCTTGTCCTTCAAGTAAAATTTGCCCCGGTCCACGCATGCCAGCCGTCCACATTGTTACTGCTAGAAAGACTTGTTCACGTGGAACGATTTTCGCGAAACGTTCATCATGACCGAGTCCGTTCATCATTGTTAGGATTGCTGTGTCTTGATGAATCGCACCCTTATCCTTTAATTGATGAATCATCTCTTCAGATTGCATCGATTTTGTTAAAATAATGATTAAATCAAATGCACCTGTCACATCTTTTGGTAAAACGGCAGGGATGTCTACGATGTATGTATTTGTTTCTGTCTGAACTTCTAACCCCTTATTATTAATCGCTTGAACATGATCTGGCCACGTATCAATTAATGTCACATCGTAGCCTGCTTGTTTAATGTAGCTACCGATACGACTTCCCATAGCACCTGCGCCAGCAATTGCAATTTTCGTCATAATACATCCTCCTTATCCTGTTTGAAAACGTTTAATTTAAGTTTAGAATTTTGGCAAAGTTATGTCAATTGTGTGGCGTAAAAAAGGCGTGGCGATATGATTAGGGAGTATATCTTAAGTGGGATGATCGATGGAGGTGGCAGTAGATGAGTGGGGTGGGACCAAGGGGTTTTTTAGAAAATGAGATTCCTGTCCCACGCCCCAACTCAACCTTGCCGGGTGGGGCTAGATTGTTTATGAGAAAGCCGACACCCTAAATAGATAATGTTATACCGGACGCACGGTAATTTCGTTTACGTTAACGTGTGCAGGTTGTGTTAATGCGTATACAACTGCATCGGCGATATTGGCAGCTTCCAGCATTTTACGGTCGCCGAAGTCATAGCCTGTGTTAAGTGGTGTATCAACCATACCTGGTGAAATGCTTGTTGCACGAATGCCTGTGCGTGCCAGTTCTTTTTCAAGACCTTGTGTGATAGCGTGGACAGCTGCTTTTGTTGCGCTATACAATGTGCTCACTTTTGTCACTTCAAAGCCTGAGATAGACGCAATATTAATGATATGTCCGCTAGATTGCGCTTGAAGATGTGGCATTACCGCATTAATTGTATACAGTGTGCCTTTAATGTTGACGTCAATCATCGCATCCCAGCCGGTTACATCGCCTTTCGTAATAGCTGAAGATGTCATTAATCCAGCGCTGTTCACGACAATATCCACTTGTCCAAAGTGTTCAATTGTGTGTTGAATCGCTTGTTCAACAGCTGCACGGTCTGTCACGTCAGTTGGAATAATGAGTGCATCCGTAAAGTTATCGGCAATCGCATTCATTTTGTCTTCATCACGTGATAGTAGTGCCACTTTCGCGCCGTTGTCATTCAGTTTTTGTGCAATGGCAGCACCAATCCCACTGCTTGCGCCTGTTATGACGGCTACTTTATCTTTAATCGTTTCCATGTTGTAGTCCACCTTTCAAAATCAACTGTTAGTTCGTTCATAACCTAACACATCCTAAAATTTAAAGAAAACAAACTGCTCTTGTAATAACTGTTAGATGTTAACAAATATGTCAAAAAGCGTATAAAAAACACGTTATCATGGCATTAGTATTATGTTAAAATATTCACATTGAAAACATAGAAAGAGGAAGAAAAAGAATGCTTCTTTTTAGTATAGAAATTATAATTATGGTGCTTGCGATCGTACTTGGTTTACGTACAGCAGGTGCTCTTGGATGTGGAATTTTTGCGATTGTCGCACAGTTAGTCATGATATTTGGTTTTGGCTTGCCACCAGGTTCAGCACCGGTAACAGCAGTGTTAATCATTTTATCGATTGGGATTGCAGGTGGGACGCTTCAAGCAACAGGTGGTATTGATTATTTAGTACACTTGGCATCAAAAGTAATCGAGCGTTTCCCAAAATCAATTATCTTTATTGCGCCGATGATCGTCTTTTTATTTGTATTCGGTATTGGTACAGCAAATATTGCATTATCGTTAGAACCGATTATTGCGAAAACGGCGTTAAAAGCACGTATTAAACCGAAAAAGCCGTTAACAGCATCTGTTTTAACGGCGAATATCGCATTGTTATGTAGCCCGGCAGCTTCAGCTACAGCATATATGATTTCTGAATTTGCGGGATTAGGCATTACAATGGGACAATACTTGTCGATTGTTTTACCAACAGCACTGATTAGTATGGTGATATTGAGTGTGTTCATTACACTCGTTGGCCAAACTAAAATGGACGAACGCCAAGCACAGACGATGCTCCAAAAAATTGTTGAAGATGAGTCAACGAAGACATATTCAACACGTGTTAAAATCGGCGTACTGTCATTTATCGTAGCAGTTGGCTGTATTCTAACATTTGGTATCTTCCCAGAACTCGGTCCATCTTTCAAAATTGATGGAGAGATTGTGAAGTTACAAATGACTGACCTTGTACAACTCTTTATGTACATGAGTGCGATGGTCAATCTGTTATTAATTAAGATTCAACCGAATGAAATTTTGAATTCACATATTACACAAGCAGCAATCGGTGCTTTATTTGCGGTGTTAGGACCAGGTTGGTTAGGGGCGACTATTTTTAGTGCGCCATCGAACCGTGACATTATGGAAACGCAAATCGGTGGCCTTGTTGAACAAGCACCATGGCTGTTAATTTTATTCGTTGGGCTTGTCTCAATGGTAGTCATTTCACAGTCAGCGACAGCATCAATCATGGTACCAATTGTGATTACGTTAGGTATTCCACCTACGTTCTTCTTAGCAATTGTACAAACACTGAATGTTAACTTTGTGATTCCAGCACAACCAACGATTTTATTTGCGGTAGATGTTGATGAAACACGTTCAACGAAAACAACCAGCTTCTTACTGCCAGGCTTTTTCTTAATTGCGACAACGGTATGTGTCGGCTTAACAATCAAAACAATTTTAGGATTATAAATGATTCCATCAAGTGTGTAGATGCTTTCAGTCTACATGCTTGTTTTTTTATATCATTCGTAAGCAGATTGCTAGATATTGTGTATACTTACTATGTTATACTCACAGCACACTGAATAAATTAATTGATTTTTTTGAATCTGATTGTATAAATTTAATATAAAATTGTGTTATAATATGTTTACAGTGTTAATTATTTTCATATTTTTAATTCTTTTGGCCTACGTTCTCCCCATAGTAACGTGGGCTATTTTTTGTGCATTTATTTCCTTCATTTTATTTTCTACATACGATAATCCTCTTTTTAACATAATTATGTCAAATTTATGAATAGCCAGTATTATTTAAGGGTAAACGATTTCAGAGAGTATTATTTACTGATTTAAACTTTTTATAGGAGTTGAAATGAATGGGAAAGAAAATTTTAGCAGTTATTTTAGGAATTGTAACACTTATTACAGCTTGGAGTACCATTAAAATGTTTTTAGCTATGGCACATACTGGTAATTCCTTATATGTGAGTTATGCACCACTTCCAATTCAATTGATGAACCCGAACTTTACTGTGATTCTTATTTCGGCAGTTATTTATACATTGATAACGATTGTATTAGCAATTATCACAGTAAAATTAGGCAAATCTCAAAGCTAGTTTTGTTTTCGTAATTTGTCAAAGGGGGAACGATTGTGAATGTCATTGAGACACAAAATGTGAGTAAACAGTTTGGTAACTTTCAAGCTGTTCAAAACTTAAATATTCAAATTCCTGAAGGGCTAATTTGTGGCTTCTTAGGTCCCAATGGGTCTGGGAAAACGACGACGATTAGAATGTTGCTTGGCTTGGCAAAACCGACAGCGGGTCAAGTGAAGCTGTTTGATATGAAACTCGAGAATCATAAACAAGAAATTTTAAACCAAGTCGGTGCGCTTGTGGATTCTCCGTCTTTCTATGATCATTTAACGGGATATGAAAACTTGAAGATTATGCAATATATTCATCACAACAACGCTGAAGAAATTGAAAATGTGTTGTCGATTGTGGAGCTGACATATGCCGCTCAGAAAAAGGTTAAAGACTATTCTTTAGGGATGAAACAAAGATTAGGTATTGCGATCGCTTTAATGAATAATCCTAAGTTGATTATATTAGATGAACCTACGAATGGTTTGGATCCAAGTGGTATTAAGAAAATGCGCGAGTTATTAATGAAGCTCGTTCGAGAAAAAGGGATTAGTATTATTGTTTCAAGCCACAACTTATTTGAAATTGAACAGATGTGTAGTTATGTCTGCTTGATTAATAAAGGCCAATTGTTATTCCAAGGCGATATGCAGACATTGTTAGATGAGTACAAGCAAGATAGTGTGTACTTTGTGACGGATAATAATGAAAAATCAGTCGCATTATTAGATACATTTCCTACATCTATTGAAGACGGTCGATTACATGTAAAAGCCCAACGCCAAGATATTCCGCATATTAATAAAACGCTCGTGAATCATGATATTAATATTTATGAAATTTATCATGAACAGTCATCTTTAGAAGATATCTTTTTGAGGTTAACAAATAATGAAAGAGATTTTGCCAATGAACAGTCTCATTAAATCAGAATGGTATAAACTGCCAAAGGTCACTTTTATTGTTTCTATTATAATTGCGGTTGTAATTTCTGAAGTGTTGGCAATCGGCTTGTATTACTATAATTTACATTTTTCGAGTGTGAAACCATCAGCACTTATCTTTTTAATCTATGCGCTTGCATGGTTTGCACCTGTCTTTTACTTTTTATATGGCGTTTTCAGTGCCAAGATTATATCTACGGAATATGAAAGTAACATGTGGCCTGTGCTGTTGGTTAGCAAGAAAAGTAAGCGAGAGATTATCTCTGCGAAGTTCCTAGTACTGTTGGGACTAATGTTAGTCACAACGCTTGTATTTATAGTGTGTCATTTACTAACAAGTCTTTTCGTGAATGGTAATATCCCTAACCTTATGTCATTTGTGTATATCATGTTTGCATTTTTTATTGGGACTTTAGCCATGCAGGCGATTCAATTTTTCATTGCGTTAGTGATTGAAAATAAAGTGTACGTCATTGCAGTGGGCATTCTATTCGCATTGGTCAGTTTATTAATGCAATCTGAAACGATGCCATTTAAGATTCCCGAACAAATTATCAATGCAAAAGAGATATTAGATCACAATAGGGTCCTGTTCTTTGATACATCTTTCTTCGTGTTTGGCATGTATAGTACGTTTGTCTTTGTAATCGTAATGATTATTTCCAATTTCTACATTAACAGAAAGGAATTTTAGAATATGTTATTTTTGAAAATGCAGTTCTTAAAAATGAAACGTACTTCTATTGTGCCTATTATGTTAGGTCTGCCTATTGTGACTGTCAGTTTATTTGCATGTCTCGCGTTTTTTGCGAAACAAACAGACTTACAATTGTTTCGTGTGACGGCACTTCAAGTATTTCTTGAGTTGGTGTTACCGTTAGCGATGACGTTAATTGTTGGCTTAATGTTTAGAATTGAAAGAAGAAATCATGCGTTTCAAAACACAGTTACTTATTTTAAAAGTTTAAAGACGTACTATCTACTTAACTTTGTATTCTATGTATTGATTGGTGTTATCATGTTGCTGCTCGGCTATCTGTTATATGCAGCCAGTTATGTTATTTTTACGCAGCAGCTGGACTTGCTAAATATTGATTTTGTAACGCTATTCATGCTATTGATATTAACATTCTTGCCGATAATCAGTTTTATTTATATGTTGAATTACTTGTTCCAAGGATTTGTACTCCCAGCTGTCATCAGCTTTTTACTGACAGTGGGCAACTTTTTTGTCGGTGTGATCGGTATTTTCGCAAGTCACTTATACTTTTATTCATTTTTAGTTTTTACGTTGTACACCGGCTATAACAAGCTTATTTTAGTAGTGATTTCACTATTATTAAGCATAATCTTTTTAATCATTGGCTATGTTAAATTCCTAAAGTCAATGGAAAAAGGTCAATTATAAATTATATTGCACCCCTACAAGTTTCGAATACCTGTGGGGGTTTTTACGTGCCATTAAACGAGATGTTTGTGATTTTTGTTTTTATATAGTAACATATTAATGAATAATGTTTCTATATAGAAGTAAATGAGGTTGAATCATGAAATCAAAAAATGGTGGTTATTTAACATTAAAGATTAAGTTATTAAATGGGCGTTTGTTTAATCGATACTTGGCGATGGATTCTCGTATCTTGTACAGTGCGGAACAAGGTAAGATTATGTCTGCGCTTTGGGATAAACATCCGCAAACGGCGAGTGAGCTGTCTCAGATTACAGGCTTGGCGAATAGCTCATTATCGATTATGTTACGAAGACTGGAAGAACAAGGGCTCATTAAGTCTGTCGCATCAGAAGTTGATAAGCGTAAGCGCATGTTTGACTTAACGCCAATGGGTGCGGAACAAGAACAGCTTGGCAATGAAGTGAGTTACAAGTTGAGTGAGGTCTTTTATAAGGGCTTTTCTGATCAAGAAATTGAAGATGTGGAACGTTATTTAACGCGTATTTTAGAAAATCTAGAACAAGAATCTGCCAAGTATGGACGGAAAAAATAGAGGTTGTAAGGACTGAGAAGGATGAAAGAATTATCATTGTTTGATGAAGATATGACGATGAATGCCCCGTTGGCAAGTCGTTTGAGACCAGTTGATTTTGATCATTTTGTCGGACAACAACATCTCGTCGGTGAAGGTAAGTTTTTACGAGAAATGATTGATAATGACCAAGTGTCTTCGATGATTTTCTGGGGACCACCGGGTGTCGGTAAGACGACGTTAGCTGAGATTATTGCGAAAAAGACGGCTTCGAAATTTGTGACGTTCAGTGCTGTGATGAACGGGATTAAGGAAATTCGCAAAATCATGAATGAAGCGGAAGAAGGGCGTCAACTAGGTGTGCGTACGATTGTGTTTATCGATGAAATTCACCGTTTTAACAAGGCGCAACAAGATGCTTTTTTACCGTATGTGGAAAAGGGCAGTATTATTTTAATCGGTGCGACGACAGAGAATCCGTCATTTGAAGTGAATTCGGCGTTGTTGTCACGGACGCGTGTGTTTATGCTGAATCAGCTCACTGAAGCGGATATTGTTGAATTGTTAAATAAAGTGTTGGCGTCAGATCATGCCTTTCCAGAATTGCATATTTCAATTGAACCTGAACGATTAAAACAGATTGCGACGTATTCAAATGGCGATGCAAGAGTGGCGCTCAATACGTTAGAGATGTTGGTGATTAATAGTGACCGCAAAGAGAATAAAGTCGTAGTGACTGCGGAGTTAATGAATGAGTTGCTTGATAAAAAAGTGGGCTATTACGATAAAGACGGCGAAGAACATTACAACATTATCTCAGCATTGCATAAGTCGATGCGCAATAGTGACGTAGATTCAGCTATCTATTGGTTAGGGCGCATGATTGATGGTGGCGAAGATCCGATTTATATTGCGAGACGTTTGTTGAGATTTGCGAGTGAAGATATTGGCTTAGCGGATAATAATGCGTTAAACCTTGCTGTAAATACGTTCCAAGCATGTCGTTATATCGGACTGCCGGAATGTGATGTCCATTTGACACAATGCGTCATTTATTTATCGTTAGCGCCGAAATCCAACGCGACATATAAAGCACGTGTCGCTGTTAAAAAGGATATTAAAAAGACGATTGATGAACCGGTGCCATTACATCTTAGAAATGCGACAACCAAGTTAATGAAAGAAGTAGGGTACGGTCAAGGGTATCAGTTAGCCCATGCGTATGAGGATAAGTTGACGACCATGCCGACTCGTCCTGAAAGTGTCGCATCACATGTGTATTATCAACCTACAGAAGAAGGCAATGAGCGCAAAGTGAAACAGCGCTTAGATTATGTGAAAGCATGGAAAGCAGCACATAAAGATACAGATATGTAAGAGAAAAGCCTAAAATCTTGTAGTAAAACGAGATTTTAGGCTTTGTGGTTAATCGTGTGCTTTTTTGGCAAGGTCAGTAATGTATGCGAAAAAGGCATCGTGGTCAACGTGATATACAAGGTTCAATGGGCGACCGTTTGTTTCATCGATATACGTACGGCCTTGGCTCGGACCATGTGTGATAACAGAAGCATGAATCGTTTTTTGACGTACTAAGTCAGGCTTACCCGTATAAGCTGTTGTCAGCACATCCCATAAGAAATACGTTGAGTTCGTTTGGAAGTGTGTTAATGGTGGCACGGCTGCGTAACTAACACCTAGGAAGTCGACGCCTGTATGTTCGCGTTGGTCTGCCCAGTATTGGCGAATCGCTGGCGTGAGTGGCACTTGGTTGGTGCTTTCGAGCGCAACCATATCGATAGGAATATCCGTTTCAAATACGCGCGCAACGGCTTCTGGATCCCAGAAAGCATTCCACTCAGCTGTGCCGTCGTGTTCAGGTTCTTCAACGTTACCTTTGTCTAAAAATGTACCACCCATCCATACGAGACGTTTGATATTATTTGTAATATTAGGTGCGACGTCTAATGCTTTCGCAAGGTCTGTCAGCGGTCCTGTGAACAAGAGTGTGACAGGCGCTTCAGACGCTTGTACCTTTTCGATAATGTCTTCATAAGCATGTGTTTTAAGTGCGTGAGATTGCATTGGACGTTGTTCGTTTAAAATCGGCAAAGCATCCATAAAGAAGGCATGCATACGCCAATCTTTCGGGAATGGATTTTTACCACGTTCATAAGATGTTGCAACATCAACAGGATAGTGACTGAAGCGATTGATAATCTTGCGTGATGCACTTTCAGCAGGTTCCACATAGCAATCAGCACCAATCGCACTAACACCAATCACTTCAATATTGTCCATATGTAAAAGTAAGAAAAGCGAGATTAAGTCATCAACGCCACCATCATGGTTAAAATATACAGGTTTCATAAAGTAGCTCCTTTTTATATGATACTTCTATGATAAATGACACGGCTCAAAAAATCACTGGAATGCCATGAAATTGCCACAATAGAATATCTCTATCATAAATGCGTGCATGATATAATAATGATAATCATTATCAATTAAATGAGGTGGCATAATGAAAAAAGAAGCAGGTCATACATTTTTAGCAAAACTCGGTAAAACAAGATTACGTCCAGGTGGCAAGCTTGCGACGGATTGGTTAATAGAGAAAGGGCAATTTCGCTCAGATAAAAAAGTGTTAGAAGTCGCATGTAATATGTGTACGACATCGATTCATTTGGCAAAAACGTATGGTTGCCATATTGAAGCGGTTGATTTAAATAAAACGGCGCTGGCACAAGGGGAGCAGAATGTTAAAGCAGCTGGGTTGTCAGATAAGATTCATTTACAACAAGCGAATGCGATGAACCTACCATTTGACGATAATAGCTTTGATATTGTGTTAAATGAAGCGATGTTAACGATGTTGCCCGTGAAGGCGAAACAACAAGCATTGCAAGAATATTATCGTGTATTAAAGCCAGGTGGTGTATTGTTGACGCATGATATTGTTATTCAAAATCCTGCCAAAGAAACACAAATCATTGATGACTTATCCGAAGCTATTAACGTCAAAGTATCGCCTCAACTGAAAGAGAAATGGAACGCATTATATACGGATGCAGGTTTCACAAATATCGAAACACAACATGGGGCAATGACATTGATGACGCCGAAAGGGATGATTTATGACGAAGGATTTAAAGGGACGGCGAAAATTATTAAAAATGCGCTGAAAAAAGAGAACCGCCCGATGTTTATGCGTATGTTCAAGACGTTCAAAGGTCATAAGGACGACTTGAATTATATCGTACATGCAGCATATAAAGCAGAATAGGAATCAACTTTTAATTCAAATGAATGACTACGATGTGATAGCCGATGAAGCGGTTATTGTACGTAGTCATTTTTTACTTATTCATAACAATCAATTTCTGTTCATATTAGATTCACATTGATATTATTAGATAGTAGTATAAAGGAAAAGAACAAAGGAGGATTCCTAAGTGGACTCAGGGAAACAAACCAAATTTAATTTTGTAGCGCTACTGTTACTGATTGGTGTGTTTATGGCGGCGTTAGATAACGGCATTATTAGCGCAGCGTTAACGACAATTAACCAATCTTTTGAGATACAGCCTCAAATGGGGGCGTGGGGCATTGCGATTTATACATTGGGGATGGCAGTCGCAACACCTATCGCCGGTAAATTAGCCGATATGTATGGACGCAAGAAAGTGTATATCCTTGAAGTTGTATTATTTGGGATTGGTTCACTACTCGTAGCATTAAGCCCGAACTATACATTTTTCATCGTGGCGCGCTTAATTCAATCGCTCGGTGGTGGTGGTTTATTTGTTATCGCAAGTGCTCATTTTATTTCAACTTATGATCGTTCAAAACAAGGCACCATGCTCGGCGCGTTAGGCGCAATGAACGGCATCGCTTCTGTACTCGGTCCGAACTTAGGTAGCCTGTTAATTAAAATCACAGGGACGTGGCACTGGTTATTTTTAATTAATGTACCTATCGCAGTCTTTATTACATTATTTGTTATGTTGAAAATGACAGAGACGCAACGTCCTGTGCAGAAGAAAATGGACACCTATGCCATTATGATGTTCTCGCTCTCAACACTCTTAGTAATGTTCGGCATTTACAATATTCGTGCGGCAGAAGCGATGAACCCTGCCATGCGTTGGTCTGTCGTGGCGTTTTTCCTACTAGCAATTATCGGTTATGCCATTATGATCTGGATTGAGAAACGCAATGAAGGTAAAAATGTTGATTCTTTTTTACCTTATTCATTATTACGTAAGCCGACATTTGCGGTTATTTTAATCATGGGCATTTGTTCAGGTATGTTAATCGGTGCCATTATCTTTATCCCATCCTTTGTAGAAAATGTCTTACACGTCAGCGCGGCGGATAGTGGTTTTTGGCTTACACCACTGGCATTGGCATCAGGTGTAGGCGCATCACTCGGTGGACGTATTGTCGATAAAGAAGGACCTGTGTTTGCATTAGTCGTTGCCAGCATAATTAGTATTGTTGGATACGGTGGTTTGGCGTTTATGGTCACTGGCGTCGTGATTTTTCTATTCTTCTCGATTGTGGCAGGTCTTGGATTCGGCTTTACCATTGGTGCACCGATGACGGTATTGGCAACACGAACAGCCGGCTATGCAGATGACCGTAACAGCACGGTTATTGCGACCTTATCCGTGTCTCGTCAAATGGGGATTACCATTGCGCCAACATTGTTTGCGACATTGATTCAATTGGGCTTCAGTCAAACGATGTCGCAAGTGAAAGCGGCGTTAGCTGAACGAAATCTCACGCCAGACTATGTGCCTACTTCCATTATGAATGATGTGGCAAACGTCAATGGTAGTACTTATGCGTTGTGGCAACAGCTAGAAAAGTTAGCACAAACACCGACACGTCAAGCGCTCATGCAGGGATTAGAGTCCGCTGCACATATGGCGTTCATGCCGGTATTCTTAACCGCAGCCTTAAGTTCCGTTGTTGTATTAGTGCTCACACTCATTTTCAGACGCCAATTTAGTGAAGAAGATGGAGCGCAATAAAGTGATAAACGGTGGCCCAAAAGCAGGGTTTTCGACAGAACTGCCACGATTTCGGCAAAATGAAAATAATTTTGCACATCGTTCAGTTCTGTTCAAATCTTAACCGCTTTTGTCCAGATTTACTTTTTCTCACTTAGTCCAAGTGTGGCTTCAATCGTTGTTTGACGGCCTGCACCTGCTGCGATAAACATCATCGCAATGGCTGTGACTAATAATATCGCAAGTGACCAAGTCCATGTGCCTGTTAAGTCGTGTAGTAGACCGAACATTAATGGTCCAATACATGCGAATAGGTAACCGACAGCTTGTGACATACCAGCGAGTTTGGCAGCTGTTAGCCCATTTTCAGCACGCAAGCTAAAGAATGTGTTCACGAGACCGAACGCAAAACCGCATGCGATACCGACAACGATGATAGAAATAAATGCCCATTGTGGGAAAATCATGAGAATCAAGACACCTGTTGTAAAAAGAGTACCGGCAAATGCTGTCAGTCCTACTTGTGATTGTAGACGTACGGCATAGATTGGAATGACAAACGTGAACGGAATAATCACGAGTTGTAAAATTGATAAGTACAGACCCGCGCGTTCAACAGATATGTCATACGTTAATAGAAATTCGGGCAACCAGTTGATGAGTGAGTAAAAGATCAGTGATTGTCCACCCATCAGCAAAGTAATGCGCCATGATAACGGTGATTTCCAGACGTTGACATGACTTGTTTGTGTCGCTTGTGCATGTGTATCATGACTTCTGAGTTGTGGTGCCCACACAATGATGGCGATCACTGTTACAACACCAATAGCACCCAACGCAATATTGTAGTTAAAGTGGTGTAATAGTGGTGCTGCGCTATAAGATGATAAAGCACCAAAGATATTCATCACAACCGTGTACCAAGCGGTCATAATACCGATACGATATGGAAACTTCGACTTGATGACACCCGGGGCAAGGACGTTACCAAACGCGATGCCAACACCAATCAATAACGTTCCGACATAAAGTAGTGTGCTATTTGTAATGCTTCTCAAGCTAACGCCGACAAAAATCAAGAGCAGCGCAACAAAGAGTACACGTGCCATACCGTAACGGTGACTGATACGCGCAACGATCAGTGAGATGACGGCAAATGCAAGTAGTGGAATAATAGCAATAATACTCACTTCTGTATGACTAAGATGTAATGTCTCTTGAATGGTAGGTAAGACGACACCGACAGATGTAATAGGCGCACGTAAATTTGCGGCGATTAATAAGACACCAGCAAATAAGAGCCAATTGACTTTTGAAGATGATGTGTTCATAGCGTACACTCCTTATAATTTGTTATAATGAACAAAACGTTCTTTTTAAAAGACAAACTATATCGTACATTATGTTCTTTATATTGTAAATAGAAAGGGTTTGGAATGATGGAGGATATTAATCAAATTGTTGCACGTAATATACAACAATATCGTCAAACACACCGATTGAGCTTGGATAAAATATCTCAATTAACAGGGATTAGTAAGACGATGATTAGTCAGATTGAAAAGGGAACAGGCAACCCGAGTATTAATACATTGTGGAAGTTGGCGAATGGGTTACATTTACCGTTAAATGAATTGATTAGTGACAATAAAAGAGACATTTATCAAGTAGCCACGGAAGATTTACAGCCGATTTACAATGACGATCAATCAGTTGTCGTCTATCCGTACTTTCCATATGATAACGCGCACGGTTTTGAAATGTTTAGCATGGAAATTGCACCGGGTGGCAAGTTGGATTCAGACGGCCATCCACAAGGGTCCCAAGAGTTTATTATTGTTAATGACGGAACACTAACACTAGATATTGGAACACAAACATATCATGTTGAAGCTTCACAAGCGATTCGTTTCAATGGTGAACATACGCATAGTTACCGCAATGAGACGGATACGCAGGTCTTGTTAACAGCGACCATTCAATACACATAATCGTTCAATGATACAGAGGGGAGTCTACTGGCAGAGCGCGGGTAGCCTTCCCTTTGTTTGGAATGTTTCATGTGGAACGTATATCAGCTTTACAAAATCTTAATCTCAACCTCAAAGTTTCTTTAAAAAGTTCGCTTACAATAAACGTGAATTCAATATTGGAAATGGGGTTTATGAGATATGAAGTTAACTGCACAATTAGGTAAGATTGCAATCGCAAGTTCATTAGTAGGCGCATCATTCGTGAGTACTGCGCCACAAACGTTGGCAAAGGACGCTAACGACGCAGATGCTGTGACATACGGTAATACGAAAAATCCTAAGAACATCATCTTTATGGTGGGCGATGGCATGGGTCCATCTTATAACACAGCGTATCGCTATTTTGCCGATAACCCAGACACAAAAGAAATGGAAACAACCGCATTTGATGATTATTTGGTAGGCATGCAACGTACATATTCAGCAGACAAGGAAGATAACATTACAGATTCTGCGGCGGCTGGCACGGCCATTAGTTCCGGACAGAAAACATACAACGGTGCCATAGGTGTAGATGAGAACAAGCAAAAGGTAGAAACGGTTTTAGAGCGTGCGAAACAGCAAGGAAAATCAACAGGGCTTGTCACAACTGCTGAAGTGACAGATGCGACACCAGCAGCGTATGCGGCACATGTTGAAGATCGTAGTCAAAAAGATGAGATTGCGAAACAATTTTATGAAGAACGTATCAATGATCAACATACGGTAGATGTCATACTTGGTGGTGGTGCGAAGTATTTTGGTAAAGATAATGACAACGTTGATAAAAAATTTGAGAAAGATGGTTATGATGTTGTAACGACGAAAGAAGCGTTGGCAGAAGCGGATAGTGACCAAGTGCTAGGGCTATTTGCGGATAAAAATATGCCGTTACAAATTGATGCACCTGATGATGACCCAAGCTTGAAAGAGATGCAACAAGCAGCGTTAGATCGTCTGTCTAAAAACGATGAAGGCTTTTTCTTAATGGTAGAAGGTGCGTCTATTGATAAGCAAGGACATTCCAATGATGTAACAGGCGCAATGTCAGAAATGCAAGGGTTTGAACAAGCATTTGAAGACGCGATGAACTATGCAAAGGAACATCCTGATACACTTGTCGTTGCCACTGCAGACCATTCAACAGGGGGCTTGTCTGTTGGGAAAGGTCATGACTATGTATGGCACGCTGATAAGGTACGAAGCATGAAGCATTCGGGGCAATGGATGACAGATCAAATTGCAACTGGAGAATCGATTGAAGACACGTTACAACAAGGTTATGGTTTCGATGTAGATGATAAAGCAATCCAAAATATTAAAAAAGAAGCAAATCAGTTAGCGAAGTTAGACGAAAATAAAGAACAAGAACAATACGACAAACAATATCAAAAATTACAAGATGCGATACAACAACCGATCAATGATGCATCACGCACAGGCTGGACATCATATGGTCATACAGGTGTTGACGTTAACACATACGCATATGGACCAGGCTCTGAAGCATTTCGTGGTCATATTGATAATATTGAGAATGCCGAACATATTTTCAACTTTTTAGAAAAAGATGAATAGGGAGTAGACCAGATAGTCTCACTTCGGCAAGTCTAAGAAGCATCATTTTAACGCCCTGCAACATAATAAACCGCCCAGTCACTTTGATGGGCGGTTTATTATTATATCTAGCGTTACTCTGCTTGTCGAATGTCTTCTGCAATATCTTGGTAATCGAATGTTTTATTAAGAAAGCTCGGTTCTGTTGATAAATGTTGTTCAAAAACAGCATAATTTTGAATTTCTACTGTTCCTTCAGCAAGGTCAAAGCCTAAAATATGCCCCATAAATGTGCGGTCTTCTGAGATGAAGTGTGCGTGGAAACCAGCCGCACCAATACCGTGAAAGACTTCTGGTGTGTATACTGCGACAATCGTGCCTGTAATATGTTCTCGATGATGTTCTGGTTGCGCTTTGGCAGATGTAATCAAACGTGTATACGGCGGATTCTGTTTCGGCATAATACGCACATGCATATGCTTAAAGGTGCCTGTAATCTTAACCATCGCAAATAAGTTTTCACTCAACATATGTTGGCGAATTTGTTGATACAACATATCCTGATCTGCTGCTGTTGCTTCAAAAGTGGTATCTGCTGAAAATTTTGAGACAGATGCATACGGTGTGAGTGTATCACCAGTTAGGATGCGCACGTCACTATCTGATGTCGTCGCATGGAACGCTTGGCCATCGACAAAAATAACTTCTCCGTCCGAACCGGTTAATGTGGCAATCTCATGGTCGCCATGTTCTAGAAGTGTTTCAATTGAACAAGTGCCTTCGAGTGCACCTGCCATCAATGTCCCAAGTGTTCCGTGTTGATATAATGAATGTTGCATAAGTTGTTGCCACCTTTATCTTTATTGGTTAATGTTAGTGTATAAGGCATTTTAGCGCGATACAAGTATTAAGATTTTGCTAGTAATATATGACAATCAGAAATGAAAAAAGGAGACGATAAAGATGACGGGTCAAATTCAAAAACTGTATATTGGGCAAGTGCGTCAACATGGCAATGCCGATGCGACCGAACGCATGGCACAAACTTGGACAACGGCAATGTTTAAACAAGAAACAACGGAGCCTGTATGGCTTGGTAAAGAAGGGCTTCAAGGTGATACAGTCGCAGATAAACGTCATCACGGCGGTGCAGAAAAAGCGTTATTTGCATATGCAGTGGCACATTATCCCGTGTTCAGTGAACGCTATCAACAAGAGATTCGTGTTGGCAGTAACGGTGAGAACATTGCTGTAACAGGTATGGATGAAGGAACGGTATGTATTGGCGATATTTACCAAATTGGCGATGCAGTCGTACAAGTGGCACAACCGAGACGCCCTTGCTGGAAAACGAGTCGTCGTCAAGGCATTATGGACTTTTCGGTCATGTTAGAAGAGACTGGAAAAGCGGGCTGGTACTATCGTGTGTTGAAAGAAGGATACATTCAGCAGGGGGATACATTGGATTTACAAGAACGCCCATATCCTGATTGGACGATTCAACGCATGAACGATACATTACGTGGTGCAACAGATATGGCATCATTAAAAGAACTACAAGCAGCACCGTTTACGCCTGAAACGTGGCATGGTACTTTGACGAAGCGTATCGCCGGTGAACCTGTTGACGATACACCACGTCTATACGGCCCAAATATTTAATCGTAATAAGATGCTCACTTTTTAAAATGGAAGTGGGCATTTTTGTCTATTTGAAAATAAATAAATATTAATTAAAGATGAATAAAAATACATAAAATGAATTGTTAAGTTTTGATTTAACGTTCTTAACCTACTTTATAACGTTGTTTTGTCAATATTTGTAATGACTCTTAGTTATATATATTCATAATTGTACTTGTATGTGATTGAATGAAATTTGCATTAAAATGTAAACTTCGTTAGGCTAAAGCAGAGGTTTTATCATGTCATGCTACAGATTAACTAAGGGGGATTTACTGTGCATAAAGATAATAAATTAATGGATTGGATTGTCTTTTGTGGTGCAGCGTTTGTCTTGTTACTCGCTGTTATCCCAATGATGGTCTTTCCAAAACAAAGCCGTGCGGTCGTTGTGGCGATGAATGATTTTGTTACAACGAACTTAGGTGCGACATATCTCGTGTTAGGTCTCGCCATCTTCTGCTTTGTGTTATATATTGCGTTCGGTAAGTACGGTTCGGTAACACTTGGGCGTGCAAGCGATCGTCCGGAGTTTAGCGACTTTGCTTGGGCATCTATGTTGTTCTGCGCCGGTATCGGTTCGGATATTTTATACTGGGGTGTCATCGAATGGGCGTACTACTATCAAGGCCCGCCACAAGGTGCGAAACCGATGAGTGATGCCGCATTGAGCTACGCGACGATGTATGGCATGTTCCACTGGGGACCGATTGCATGGTCGATTTACGTATTACCAGCGTTACCAATCGGTTACTTAGTATTTGTGAAGAAACAACCGATTTTTAAAATTAGTCAAGCGTGTCGTCCGATTTTAAAAGGACAAACGGACGGCTTTATCGGTAAATTAGTCGATATTCTCTTTATTTTTGGATTGATCGGTGGAACTGCGACGTCTCTTGCATTAGGCGTGCCGATGATTTCAGCTGGACTAGAGAAATTAACCGGTGTTGACGGCTCCAGCATGGTCGTGAAGAGTTTCGTACTTCTTGCAATCACCGTCGTTTTTGCATACAGTTCATATCGCGGATTGAAAAAAGGGATTCAGCTATTAAGTGACTTGAACGTGTGGTTATCGCTCGTCCTACTCGCATTCGTTTTTATTATCGGACCAACCATTTTTATTATGGAGACGACTGTGACAGGGTTCGGTAATATGATTAAAAACTTCTTCCAAATGGCAACGTGGTTGGAACCATTTGGCGGTATTGGTGGTCGTGAAGAAACAAACTTCCCACAACAATGGACGATTTTCTACTGGGCTTGGTGGATTGTTTATGCGCCGTTTATCGGTCTATTCATCGCCCGTATTTCAAGAGGTCGTACGTTGAAAGAAGTCATTCTCGGTACGATTGTGTATGGAACATTCGGTTGCGTGTTGTTCTTCGGTATTTTCGGAAACTATGCGACATACCTACAACTAACAGGGCAATTTGACGTCGTGTCGTTTTTAAATGCGCACGGTACAGAGGCGACCATTATTGAAGTTGTGAACCAATTACCATTTGCGCCTGTGATGATCGGCTTGTTCGTCCTATCCGCCTTTTTATTCTTAGTGACAACGTTCGACTCTGCATCATATATCGTAGCGGCTGCCACACAAGTACGCGTAAAAGGAGAGCCTTTGAAAATGAACCGCTTATTCTGGGCGTTCGCATTGTGCTTATTACCATTCTCATTAATGCTTGTCGGTGGCGAAAAAGCGTTGGAAATCTTACAAACCGCATCTATTGTGGCAGGTGTGCCGCTCATCGTCATCTTTATCATTATTATGATTTCATTCATGATGATTTTGTCGGGGGACCGTATTGCGCTACAAACACGTGCGGAACGCTTTAAGAAAATTGAGCGTCGTTCATTGAGGATTTTACAAGTGAGCGAAAAAGACGACGAAGATAATAACTTATAAAAATTAAAAAAGTGAAGTCTGGCATTTGGGTATGTCAGACTTCACTTTTTTAGGCGTCTTTGTCAGGAATTGGGAAATAGTCAAAAATGGCACCTGACTTAATCGCGTCGCTAATAGAATTGAGCCATTGATAGTATAGGCGTGAATGAATCATATGTGCTTTCACGTCTTGTGCTTCTTGGCGTAATGTCTCATCGACATCGTCAGCAGCGAGAACGTCATCGATCATCGCTTCTGCTTCTTGTAAGGCAGCCATATTAATTTTAATTTCACGATACCATTTTTGTGTGAAGAAGTTGCTGAAGAATGTGAAGAAATCCTTTTCAGCTTCAAAATGTTGCTTGCGGCTACCACGTGTAAAGCGTTGTTTAACGACATCGAACTCTTGCAGCTTTTTAACCCCTGCGCTCATACTCGGCTTACTCATTTGAAGTTCGTTGCGCATTTCATCAAGTGTCATACTCTCTTCAAATAACATTGTGCCATATAAGTTACCGACACTGCGATTGATACCGTACAGGTCCATCGTTTCAGCAATGGAGTTAATCACGATATCCTTCGCTGTTTCTAGTTGTGCTTCATAATTTGTATGTTGTGTCACTTAATGGTCACCTCCCTTTATATCTTTCCTATCGGCTAAATTGTACGCTTGTTCCTAACAGAAACTCAAGTTTTTCTGATAAAAAGATGCAAAATTTAACAAAATCACGTTTTAGCTAACAGTGTCTATTAGGGAAAGTTGACACTTTTTTGACAAGTATGATAGAGTTAACTTTGTGAAATTCGTTAAATAAAAACTTAACAAACTTAACAGAGGTGTATAGGATGGAACTGATTAAGCAGTTATCTCGTCGTCAATTTATCGATGGCGAATGGGTAGAAAGCAGTAATCACGGCACACGTGACATTATTAATCCATACAATCAGGAAGTTATTACAACAGTTGCGGAAGGTACGACAGAAGATGTGGAACGTGCCATTTTAGCAGCACGTCGTTCGTTTGATGCAGGGGAATATGCGCAAACAACGGCAGAATATAAAGGGCAAAAAGTACGAGAGATTGCCGATAAAATTAAAGAAAATCGTGAAAACTTAGCGCAGTTAGAGACGCTAGATACAGGTAAAACGTTAGAAGAGTCACGCGCAGACATGGATGATATTCACAATGTCTTCATGTATTTTGCAGGTTTAGCAGATAAAGACGGTGGTGAATTAATCGACTCACCAATTCCAAACACTGAAAGTAAAGTCGTGAAAGAGCCAATCGGTGTTGTGACACAAATCACACCGTGGAACTATCCACTTCTTCAAGCGTCATGGAAGATTGCGCCTGCATTGGCAACGGGCTGTTCACTTGTTATGAAGCCAAGTGAAATCACACCGTTAACAACGATTCGTGTGTTTGAACTGATGGAGGAAGTTGGTTTCCCTAAAGGGGTTATTAACCTTGTATTAGGTGCTGGTTCTGACATTGGAGACGTCATGTCAACACACCCAGAAGTGGACTTAGTGTCATTCACAGGTGGTATTCAAACGGGTAAACGCATTATGAAACAAGCGGCAGACAATGTAACGAACGTAGCATTGGAATTGGGCGGTAAGAACCCAAATGTTGTGTTTGATGATGCAGACTTTGATTTAGCCGTAGACCAAGCGTTGAACGGTGCGTTTTTCCATGCGGGACAAGTATGTTCTGCGGGTTCACGTCTCATCGTTCATAATGCGATTAAAGATGATTTTGAAGCGGCATTGATTGAACGTATTAAAGACATCAAAATGGGCAACGGCTTTGATGAGACAACAGAGTTAGGACCACTCATTTCAGCAGCACATCGTGAGAAAGTCGAAAGCTATATGCAAGTGGCGAAAGAAGAAGGTGCAACGATTGCGATTGGTGGTAAACGCCCAGAACGTGAAGACTTACAAGACGGCTTTTTCTTTGAACCGACTGTCATCACAAATTGCGACACGTCTATACGTATCGTACAAGAAGAAGTGTTCGGTCCAGTTGTGACAATCGAAGGCTTTGATACAGAAGAAGAAGCGATTCGCCTTGCTAATGATTCTATTTATGGTCTTGCAGGCGGTGTGTTCTCACAAGATATTGGTAAAGCCCAACGCGTGGCACACAAGTTACGTATGGGTACGGTTTGGGTGAACGACTTCCACCCTTACTTCGCACAAGCACCATGGGGTGGCTACAAGCAATCAGGTATCGGTCGCGAACTTGGTACAGCCGGTTTAGAAGAATATTTAGAGTTGAAACATATTTTAACGAATACGAATCCAGAGCCAGTTCATTGGTTTGGTAAACAGTAGTCATTTGCACACTGAGAAACAATCACTTGAAGGTTAACTTGAGGAGGATGTTCGATGGGTAAAGCATACGATAAAATGTACGACTATATTATTATTGGTGGCGGTAGCGCAGGATCCGTATTAGGCGCACGTCTGAGTGAAGATAAAGATAAGAAAGTATTAGTATTAGAAGCAGGGCGTAGTGACTACCCTTGGGATTTATTAATTCAAATGCCAGCAGCACTGATGTATCCGTCAGGCAATCGTTTCTATGACTGGAAATATGAGACAGACGGCGAACCACATATGGGTGGACGTAAAGTCTTCCATACACGCGGGAAAGTACTCGGTGGATCAAGTTCTATTAACGGCATGATTTATCAACGTGGGAACCCGTTAGATTATGAAAAATGGGGACAACCAGAAGGCATGGAGACTTGGGACTATGCCCACTGTCTACCGTACTTCAAACGCTTAGAAACAACATTCGGTGCGGAAAAAGACGATCCAATTCGTGGTTTGAACGGACCAATTAAATTGCGTCGTGGACCAGCGAATAATCCGTTATTCCATTCATTTTTCGATGCGGCAGTTGAAGCGGGATACAAAAAAACACAAGACGTGAACGGTTATCGCCAAGAAGGCTTTGGTCCTTTTGACAGCCAAATTCATAACGGTCGTCGTGTATCAGCATCACGTGCGTATTTACGTCCGGCGATGAAACGCAAAAATTTAACCGTTAAAACGCGTGCATTTGTTGAGAAACTGCATTTTGATGGTAATACAGTGACAGGCGTGACATACAAACGTAACGGTCGCTTACACAAAGTTTTAGCACGAGAAGTGATTTTATCAGGTGGTGCTTTCAACACGCCACAACTGTTACAACTTTCAGGTATTGGCGATACAGAATACTTGAAAACACTCGGCATTGAACCACGTTTACACTTACCAGGTGTCGGAGAAAACTTTGAAGATCACTTGGAAGTGTACATTCAACATACATGTAAAGAACCGGTATCAATGCAACCAAGCTTGAACAAGCTGAAAATGCCATTTATCGGTTTAGAATGGCTTACACGTCGTACAGGTGCAGCCGCAAGTAACCACTTTGAAGGTGGTGGCTTCGTCCGCTCAAACGACGACGTGGCATATCCAAACTTGATGTTCCACTTCTTGCCACTTGCGGTACGTTACGATGGACAAAAAGCAGAAACAGCACACGGTTATCAAGTACACGTAGGACCGATGTATTCTAACTCACGTGGTAGCTTGAAAATCACGTCAACGAATCCATACGTCAAACCGAAATTTGTCTTCAACTACTTATCAACGGAAGAAGACAAACGTGAATGGGTTGAAGCAATTCGCGTGGCACGTAACATCTTGAAACAACCAGCGATGGATCGTTTCAACGGTGGCGAAATCTCTCCAGGACCAAGCGTTCAAACAGACGAAGAGATTTTGGACTGGGTACGTCGCGATGCAGAAACAGCCTTACACCCATCATGTAGCGCGAAAATGGGACCTGCATCAGACCCAATGGCAGTTGTAGATCCATTAACGATGAAAGTACATGGCATGGAAAACTTACGTGTTGTAGACGCATCCGTTATGCCAACAACAACGAACGGTAACATCCATTCACCAGTATTGATGTTAGCTGAGAAAGCAGCAGACATCATTAAAGGTGTAAAACCATTAGAACCGGAACATGTAGACTACTACGTTCACGGCAAAAATGATCCAAACGATGGTGCCGTGACATCATATCGCATCTAATATATAAAGCCCTTAACCACACCACATTCGTTGTGTGAAGTTAAGGGCTGTTTTTATTTATCCTTCTCTTTATATCCAATAGATTTTCCTGCTAAAAGACCAGATAAAAGATACCCTAAAGGTCTTATTATGGAGTCTCCTAATTCTACTTTAAAATAAAACATAGCAACAAAAATGACAATTCCAACTATTAAAAGAAGCTTACTTTTTACATACAACATGATACCAGCCTCCTAAAATAAATTATGTTTTTCACTTTTCATTTTAACACAGTATTTTATTTCATTTGTTTTAATGGCATTGAACATAGGCACTCAATCACAATTACTAGTTTCCATTTCAATAGTATGTAGAAATGACCAAGTAAACTGATAGTGTTGAGACTATTACTTATCTATAATTCATATAGAGTAAATATACAACGAAAATAAAGCCGAACAATATATGAATCCAAAAGATGACATAGCGTTGTTTTTCTTATAGGGAATACGTCAAATATCTATTAAATCCTGGAGCTTTGTATTACTTCAACTCAATTGTTGGATTTTGTCATGATTTAGAATGTGACTTAGCATCCATACAGTTTTATTATGTTTAAAATTAATATATGTAGTTCTTTGCAATCATTAAGTGGCAACTATTTTATGAAACACTAGTAAAAATTATTGACAAAAATAAATTATCGTTTCACAATAATATTGAAGAAAATTATTGTAAGACAATAACGGGGGTTGTGGTATGAGAAATATCATGAGAATAACAAGCTATATTCTGTCTTTTATGCGCTACCTTATCTGGATATTAATTTTCATAATGTTTATAGGCATAGCAGGGGTCTTATTTGGTGGACAGAGAAATCATTGGACATTTACATTTGACTATGGAGACTTTATTACCAAAGTGCCAATAATGATTCCACTAAGTATTCTAATATTGCTAATTACTATTTCTATTTTTATCATCCAATTATTGAAAATTTGGAGTGAGCTATTATTTGTTTTTAGTGATGGGCAATACTTTAGTGATGAAAATCTTAAAAAACTAAAGAAATCAATGATATTTTTAGTTTTAGTGACTGTTTTTCAATTCATAATAAACCTAATAATCAACTATTTAAATGTAGAAAATGTTAGTGCTGTATTCGATTTTTCAATCAAGAATTATTTAGTACATGCTGCATTTATGTTATTTAACTCTATATTGATAATTGTGCTGGAAAAAGGAAGTAATATCCAAAAAGAAAATGAGGGATTTATTTAATGGTATGGATAAGATACAAGTAAATTTAGACAAGCTAATTAAAGAAAAAAATCTTACATCGAAAGAGCTTGCAAAAAGAATAGATATTACAGAGGCAAATTTATCAATATTGAAAACAGGAAAAGCAAAAGGGATACGTTTCATAACCCTTTTACGAATCTGTAGGGAACTTGATTGTCAACCGGGCGATATTTTAGAGTATATTAGGAGTGAAAAAGATGAGGATTAAAAAACTAATAGTATGTTTGATATTTAGTATCTCGGCATTAGTACTAATTTCATGTGGATTTAATGATATAGGAAAAGATGTCGAAATGGAAATAAAACGAGAAATACCAAAAGACGATACAGATAACTTGGGTATAGTACATATAACCAAACAAGACAAAGGAGAAATGTTAAAAGTTCCGTCTAATGGATTTAAGGGGTATGTTTATGTAGTTAGTGATAAAGAGCGTATTGAGTCAGTTAAGAATTCACGTTTTAGTGTGAATAATAGAACTTTTGAAGATGTTAAGACTGAATCTTACGATGATTTTAATATTCGTTATCATAATAAAACGTACTTTTCAGTTAAAAAGATAGACATAGAATCAAATAATAATGAACTATTGAAGTTTAATTCAAATTATTCGAAAGGTGTCTTATTAGTTTATAGAACGATGAAATAGTTTAAATGTTTTTATGAGACATCAGTCAATTTTATCAGAAAACTCAAAAATAAATCAAATTAGGATCAAGTATGAGGAAAATATAATATAGTTTCTTAATTTTTAAGTATTAGAGTTAAGTGAAGATGAAAATCAGAAGCATGTTTTATTATGGTAAAATAATAGAAAGACGAATCTATTTTAAATGGGGAAATACGTGATGAAAGCAATGGCTCGAAAATTATATGCGCTATTAGACAATATACTCATACTGGAAATATGTTTATTCATCATGACTGCTATTTCCTATGTTTATCATTATGAGATAATCTTTAATATTTCGTTACTCATTATAGCGGGAGTTATTTCAATCGTTGTCCATGAATTAGGACACTATTTTTGGGGTGTGTTATTCAAGTTTAAATTATTTATGTTGTCACTCGTTAGTGTGCTTATTTTAAAAGGACATATTTATGTGAATCATCCTGTGTTTTTGGGATTGGGAATGACAAATATGTACGTAGAAGATTGGGAAAAACCGGTAAAAGTAAATCAATTGGTCGCATATTGTAGCGGTGGTTTTATGTTTAACTTCCTTTGTGCGGGAATATTGTTTTGTATTACTAATTTTACGACAAATACAACGTTCCTGTACGATGTGATACTAATGAATATGATAGTTGGGATGATGACAATGCTTCCGTTTATTAAAGGTAACGATGGACATCATATCTATCAATTAGTCACAAAAGGAAGCGATTCACAGTATTATAACGATTTTCGAGCTAATTCTATGTATCATAGTGATAAAATCAATATCAAAGATTATGAAGAACAAGTTTTTCATAATACGACAGCCTTTCAATGGAACGTTATATACTTATATGAAAAGCTAAACAATCATGCACTAAAATATTCCTTAAAAGCTAATTATGATAATAACTATGAAGACAAGATTATCGCATTTTATGTATTCGGATTAGAAGGGAATTCCGACTTTGAGTTAGAGGATATCATGTTGATATATGGAAAGTGTTTATTTTATGTAAGGAAGTATATCGAGACTCAGAATGATAAATATTTATACTTAGCGCATAAGCACAAGCGTATCTCATTAGACTTTAGGCAAGCATATATTATTGACCAAATATTAGCACGGTATAGTGAAGTGGATAGGTAACTAAAATCAAGTGCTAGTTGATTTTGTTTCTATCATAGATTATTATTCAAATATAACGACAAAGCCCTCACACCTTTTAGGCAGACATGTTCTGATGTGAGGGTATTTTTTATGGCGTGAAAAGGTCTACTTATCTATAATTCATATAGAGTAAATATATAACAAAAACAAATCCGAACAGAATATGAATTCAAAAGATGACATAGCGTTGTTTTTTTGTTAGGGGAGATAGGTTGGTAAACCGTTTTGCTCTCCTTTTTTGGTTCCAGTCGAATAGCCAAGTCCAAAACAGTGCATAGATGATTGTGCATACTATACCTATCAGTACGAGTGTTACAAGATTCATCAATATCGCCCCTTTGTTTATAATATGAAACGTTTTTAAGTGATGTTTATTATTAGTATAACGAACTTAATATGAAAAAACGAGATACACCACAACATACCAAATAATGAACAGTGAGAGGATCATTTATAAAACGCCACCCCCTTAATATGCATTAAAAACGTCGGTAGGCTGAAATAAAGGTTTAATGACGACGCACGGGTGCTATAGATATATATAAAGGGGATGTTAGGATGCATAAAGATCAAAAATTAATGGATTGGATTGTTTTTTGTGGGGCAGCGTGTATTTTGTTGCTGGCTGTGATACCGATGATGGTATTTCCAAATCAAAGTCGTGCTGTTGTGGTGGCGATGAATGAAGTTGTCACAACGAATCTCGGTGCGACATATCTCGTATTAGGGCTCGCAATTTTTTGTTTTGTGTTATATATTGCGTTCGGAAAGTATGGCTCCGTGACGCTTGGACGTGAAAGTGATCGCCCGGAATTTAGTAATTTTGCGTGGGCATCTATGTTGTTTTGTGCTGGAATCGGTTCGAATATTTTGTATTGGGGTGTGATTGAATGGGCCTACTATTTTAAAGCCCCGCCTCAAGGTGCAAAGCCGATGAGTGATGCCGCACTGAACTTTGCCACAATGTACGGTATGTTCCATTGGGGTCCCATCGCATGGGCGATATACGTCTTACCGGCATTGCCCATTGGCTACTTAGTCTTCGTAAAAAAGCAACCGGTGTTTAAAATTAGTCAAGCGTGTCGTCCGATTTTAAAAGGGCAAACGGATAAGGTTATTGGTAAGCTGGTCGATATTTTATTTATTTTTGGTTTGATTGGTGGAACTGCAACATCACTGGCATTAGGTGTCCCAATGATTTCGGCTGGTTTAGAGAATTTGACGGGTGTTGATGGATCCAGTATGGTCGTTAAAAGTTGTGTACTCTTGGCGATTACCATTGTTTTCGGATACAGCTCTTATCGTGGCTTGAAAAAAGGGATTCAACTATTAAGTGATGTAAACGTATGGCTCGCATTGACTTTACTCGGTTTTGTCTTTATCGTTGGACCGACGATTTTTATGATGGAAACAACCGTGACAAGCTTTGGGAATATGCTTAAAAACTTCTTCCAAATGGCCACGTGGTTAGAGCCGTTTGGTGGTATTGGTGGACGTGAAGAAACGAACTTCCCTCAACAATGGACGGTTTTCTATTGGGCTTGGTGGATTGTCTTCGCACCGTTTATTGGCTTGTTTATTGCGCGGATTTCAAAGGGACGTACAATGAAAGAAGTTATTTTAGGGACGATTGTTTATGGCACATTTGGTTGTATGTTATTCTTCGGCATTTTAGGTAACTACGCGACGTATTTACAGATTACAGGTCAATTTGATGTCATAACGTTCTTAGATACACACGGTACAGAAGCAGCGATTATAGAAGTTGTGAATCATCTGCCATTTGCGCCAGTTATTATTGGATTGTTCGTCCTTTCAGCATTCTTATTTTTAGTGACGACATTCGATTCGGCATCGTATATCGTAGCTTCAGCAACACAGGTTCGTGTAGAAGGAGAGCCTATCAAGTTGAATCGCTTATTCTGGGCGTTTGCGCTATGTTTACTGCCGTTTTCACTGATGCTTGTCGGTGGGGAAAGTGCACTTGAAATCCTACAAACAGCGTCAATCGTTGCGGGTGTACCGCTTATCGTCATCTTTGTGATTATCATGATTTCTTTTATGATGATGTTATCAGCTGATCGGATTGCACTTCAAACACGTGCTGAGCGCTTTAAAAAGATTGAACGTCGCTCACTCAGTATTTTACATGCGAGTGAAAAAGATGAGGAAGATACACATTTATAAGTAAAAAAACATGCTCACTATAAAGGTGGCATGTTTTTTACGGTCACTACCAATTTTCAATGTCTTGGCGTTCCCCTTTAAAGTTATTTTTCGTGTGATGGCGTTCGGCGAGTAAGGC
Source organism: Staphylococcus rostri (assembly GCF_002902145.1). Classification (GTDB taxonomy): domain Bacteria; phylum Bacillota; class Bacilli; order Staphylococcales; family Staphylococcaceae; genus Staphylococcus; species Staphylococcus rostri. The sequence continues at coordinate 110,008 of NZ_PPRF01000002.1, forward strand.
TTCGACATCTTGAATCGCCACGCCTTGTTCGTGTAGGAGTACGAAGAAGTGATACAGTAGGTCGGCGCTTTCGGCAATGAGTTCGGAACGGTCGTTCTTCATTGCGGCGATGACGACTTCAAATGCTTCTTCACCAAATTTCTTCGTGATTTTTTCTTTTCCTTCTGTCAACAAGTATTGCGTGTATGACTTGTCGGCTTGGGCGTTAGCACGTTGCTGAATCGTTGTTTCGAGTTGTTGTAGTCGATAAGGTAGCGTTGTGTTAAAACAGCTTTGTGAACCGGTATGGCATGTAGGTCCTTGTGGTTCAACAAATAGTAAAATCGCGTCACTATCACAATCAAGCTGTATATCAACGACTTGTTGTGTGTGACCGGATGTTTCGCCTTTCTTCCATAAGCGTTGTTTGGAACGTGAATAGAACCATGCGACGCCATCATTGACAGTACGTTCAAATGCTTCCTCATTCATATAACCTAACATCAGCACCTGTTGTGTTGTCGCGTCTTGTAATATGGCGGGTAAAAGTCCTTTTGAAAAGTCTGGTTTTAGTGCCATCTGACTGGAATCCCTCCTTGATCGAGTGTCATTTTGATTTCTGTAACAGTCGTTTCTTTATCGTGCAAAATACTCGCTGCAAGTCCAGCTGATACGGGTGTCTCATTAAATAACTCGACAAAGTGGTCTGCGTTACCGCCACCGCCTGATGCGATAATTGGGATGTTGACCTTTTGCGCAATCCCATTCAAATGGTCAAGGTCAAAGCCGTTTTTCATGCCATCATACGCCATGCTCGTTACGAGTAGTTCGCCAGCACCGAGTGCTTCCACTTCTTGAACCCAGTCATAAACCCGCTTATTCGTACGTTTCTTACCACCATGTGTACAACAATAATAGTCGTCCGTCTCAGCATCGTATTGGCTATCGATGGCGATACAAATACATTGACGCCCGAATTTTTCGCTTGCTTGGCGAATAAGTTCGGGATTTTTTAATGCGGCAGAGTTCAGGGATACCTTATCAGCCCCATGTTTGAGTAATTGTGAAATATCTTCCAATGTTGAAATCCCACCGCCGACCGTTAAAGGAATAAACAGTTGTGAAGCGGTTTGTTGAATAATGTCGAGTGTTAAATCATGTCCACGTTCTGTTTTGGAAATATCTAAAAAGACCAGTTCGTCTGCACCGCTGTCGTTATAATACATCGCCAGCGCAACGGGGTCACCGATGTCACGTAAGCCTTTAAACTGAATCCCCTTAACGACACGTCCATCTTTGACATCTAGGCAGGGGATAATGCGTTTTTTGATCATCGCAAGCCCTCCCAAAATTCAGGTTGATTGGCCGCTTTACCAACGATAGCCGCCGCAACACCCGTACCTTCTAACTGTTGTAAGTCTGCTTGGTTACGTATGCCACCGGATGCGATAACGGGCAGTTGTGTATGTGCAGCGAGTTGAGCCGTACGTTCAAAGTTCGGACCTTGTAACTTACCGTCTTTAGAGATGTCTGTGTAAATGACACCACCAAGAGGCAAGTGTTCAATAGCTGAGACATAGTCAAATAAGTTCAGTTGTGCATCTTCTAGCCAACCATTGATTTTAATATCGGTGTCATAAGCATCAACCGAGACGTAAAGTTTCCCGGGAAATAACGTTGCCATTTTTGTTAGCCATGCAATATCTTGAATGGCTTTGGTTCCGACAATACAGTAGTCGACGCCATGAGCTAAATATGCGCGAATGGTTTCAACGTCACGAATGCCACCGCCGACTTCAATCGGTTTCGTGCTACTGTTGATTAACTGGCGAATATAGTCCATTTCAATCGCACGTTGTGACTTTGCGCCGATTAAATCAATGATATGAATACGATCAACACAGTCGAATTGTTGATAAAACTGAATGCTGTCTTCTGCGGAACGTGTCATTGCTTCAGATGTATCATAATCTCCCTCTGTTAAGCGCACGCTTTGTCCTTCAATCAGGTCAATTGCTGGCCATAGTTTAAGCATGTTGCCATCCTCCTTTGAGTGCTTGTGCAAGTATATCTAAGCCGATTTGTCCACTTTTTTCAGGGTGGAATTGAATGCCGATATAACGTCCGTGTTGAACAATGCCCGGAATGTCTGTGCCATATTCTGCATAAGCGATGACATCATCGTTCATCGGTGCTTGATAACTATGTACAAAATAGACGTCGTGTTTTAACTCGGCATAGTTTGCAATTAAGTTATTCCAACCAAGGTGCGGCACGGTATAAGGCGTTTGAATTTCTGTGATGTGCCCTTTTAGCAACCCGAGCCCTGCGACATGACCTTCTTCACTGCCTTCGTACATTAACTGCATGCCGAGGCAAATGCCAATCATTGGTTGCTTACATTGTTGAAGTAGGGTGTCGAGTTGATAGTGACGAATGGCGGTCATCGCATCTTTAAAATGCCCAACGCCGGGTAAAATCAATTGGTCGGCTGCTTGAATCGTCTCCGGGTCGCGTGACAGGACGACATCGTACCCTAAAAATTCGACCGCACGTTTAACGTTATGAATATTTCCTAAGCCGTAATCTACAATGACAATCATGATTCGATCACACCTTTAGACGATGGAATACGTTGCGTTTGTGCAGGTGCCAATGCTTGTTTCAATGCACGCGCAAAAGCTTTGAAAATCGCTTCAATTTCGTGGTGTGTATTCCCTTGGTGCAACAAATCAATGTGTACAGTCAATCGCGCGTTGATGACAAATGCACGGAAAAATTCTTCGACAAGTTCCGTATCAAACTGGCCGACTTTTTCCTTACTAAATGTCGCATTAAAGTTGAGATAAGGACGTCCGCTAATATCAACGACCGCACGTGCTAGCGTCTCGTCCATTGGTAAATATTGTTGCCCATAACGCTCATAGTAAGGGTTCGCTTGTGTGAGTTGTAGCAACAATTGACCTAACACAATACCAATGTCTTCTGTCGTGTGATGATCGTCCACCCACGTATCGCCCTGTACATCAATTGATAAGGGTAAGCCACTGTGAAAGCTGAACAGTGTTAACATATGGTCAAGAAAGCCAACGCCCGTTTGAATGTGGCTCTCTTGATTGCCTTGAGACATCGTAATGTCAATCTTGGTTTCTTTCGTTTCACGTTTAATTTGAAAGGTCATACTGTTCACTCCATTCCTTCACGATTGCTTCAAAACGCTCCATATCTTCAGTAGACATAATAGAATAACGCACACAATCGCCCATTGGTTGTTCTGTGATAGGGTCATAAAATCTCGGCTTAAAGCCACGTTCATAAATATAATTACCGAGTGCTACAGCTTGTTCACCCGCCGTTAAAATAAAGTTCGTGTCACTTGGATATAGCGTTAATTTATCGCTAACATAGCGTGTGAAAATCGCTTTAAGTCGGTCACTTAAGTCACGTTGTTGTTCAACAAATACTTTCGTTGATGCTGGATGTTCAAACAAATATGTCGCAATGCGCAATGACAAAATATTAAGCGGATATGGGTGCTCAATACGACGTACGCGAGCAATTGTCGGTTCAGTACCAATCAATACACCCACACGTAAGCCGGCGAGTCCAAACGCTTTCGACAATGTATGCATGACAACAATGTGATCTTCCAATGTAATGTCGAGCGGTGTTGAAAAGTCGATATACGCTTCATCAACGACAATATAACCACCGAGTGCTTTCATTTTATCGGCAATTTGTAAAATGTAATGTTCATCGAAACGCTGTCCTGTCGGGTTGTGCGGATTACTTAAAATAAAGAAACTCGGTTGCACGTCGTCAATGCGTTTTAAGACATTTTCAATCGGAAATTGTAAGTCTGGCGTTGCATCGACAAATTCAATAGGGCGTTGTACTTGTTCCGCATACGCTTGATACATAAAAAAGTCAGGGTTTAACGTGAGACAAGGACCTTCCGGCATAATGAGCATCAATTTTTGAATCAATTCATCTGAGCCGTTTGCCGCACATACTTGTTCTTTTGAAAAGCCACCGAAATAGTTGGCGTATGCCGCACAGAAGCGGTCATAGTCATCATCGTGATACAAGTTGTAATCTTGGTTATTGAGTATGTCAAAGTATGTTTTCGCTGACAAAGGCGTCCCCACACCTTCATTTTTATCGATTCTAATCATTATTTTCCCCTCGCATTCTGACCGTTAAAGATTGTTGGTGATTGTAAAGCTGTTCGTCCTGTGCAATCGTCGCCGCTGCACGATATGTCTGTTGATAGGTGTCACGTGACAGTTGAATCACGGTATGTTTGGTTAAAAAGTCATTTACGGATAGTCCGTGTTGGAAACGTGCGGTACGGTTTGTTGGTAAGACGTGACTCGGACCTGCGATATAGTCACCAATAGCTTCCGGTGCATAACTGCCTAAAAACAGACTGCCGACGTAGTGAATATAAGGGACAAACTGTTCAGGATTTGCCGTTTGAATCGACGCGTGTTCTGGTGCAATTTCGTTCATTAGCTGGCAACACGCTTCAAAGTCATCCGCGTATATCGCATAGTGATGGTCGCGTAAACTTGCTGTAACAATATCTCGGCGTTCTGACGTCTCAGCGAGTGTACTTAAACGCCCCTCAAGTTGTTCAAGGAGTGCCAAGTCTGTTGAAATGACATAAGTGCGTGCCATTTCATCATGTTCTGCTTGAGCGAGTACATCATACGCCACAGCTTCAACATCGCATGTGTCGTCGATAATTAATGCAATTTCACTCGGACCCGCAATCTGGTCAATACCGACTTCGCCATAAACGAGCTTTTTCGCATAGGCAACGTACTGGTTCCCAGGTCCAACAATTTTGTCTACTTTTGGAATCGTTTCAGTACCGTAAGCCAGTGCTGCGATACTTTGCGCGCCACCGATTTGATAGACGTGATCGACACCAACGATATGACAAGCTGCTAACACACTTTGTGCAATACCGTTTGTTTGTGGTGGTGTCACAACGACAATTTCTTTAACTCCTGCAACTTTGGCGAGTGTTGCAGTCATTAGCACGGTAGAAGGGTAGCTCGCTTTACCGCCTGGCACATAGACACCGACACGTTCAATCGGATGATATACTTCATACATTTCTTGGTTGTTTGGTTGGTTCTGATAGCGAATACTTGCTTGATAATCATAAATACGCTGATAGCTCAGTTCCAATGCTTGGCGCAACTCAGCATCTAGCGTGTCATATGCTTGTTGTAACTGTGCTTGTGGTACTTCGAGTGTGTCGACAGTGACACGATCAAACTGTTCATTATACGCAAACAACGCAGAATCGCCTTGCTGTTTGACAGTGTCACAAATCGTCGCAATTTGGTCATGCAACTGTGTATCCAATTGCGCAACTGCTTGGTATTGGTCAAAAAACTGTTGTGTATTATAAATCAATGAGCGACACTCCTAACATATTAATAAAGGCATCAATTTCAGCTGATGCGGTAAAGAAACTTTGACGGTTCGTAATCAATTGTGCTTGTACATCTCCAATAAATTCTTTCTCCACAAGGCCATTGGAACGCAAGGTGTTACCCGTTTGGACGATATCGACAATACCATCGACCATGCCAATCACACAGGCGAGTTCGATAGATCCTGATAACTCAATCAGTGAGACATCACGTCCTGTATCTTGGAAATAACGTTGTGCCGTTTTAGGAAAAGACGTGGCAATTTTGCGATATTCCGTCGTTTCATCAAACGCAGCGACCGCAAAATGACAAGCACCAAACGGTAAAGAAATCAGCTGATTCACGTCGTATGAATCTTCAGCTAAAATATCGCTACCGGTAATGCCAATATCCGCAATGCCTTGTTCGACATAGATAGGTACATCATTGCCTTTCACAAATAAAAAGTGATACTGATCTGTTTGAATTTGAAGTTGGCGGTCACGTGATTCAATCAACTGAACTAAATCATGTTCCCCTTGTTGTTGAAGATAAGCGATAAAGCTTTTTAATAAACGTCCTTTGGCTAATGCGATGGTCAGCATGCCAGAACCCCCTTTGTGTTGTTTATAATGTTAGCCCGAGACCGAATCCTTCGAGCGTGCCTTTGTAGTAACCACCATTTAATGTCGTTTGGCGTTCTGTTAAGACGGCATTGATAAAGATGCCTTTGTAGTATGAACGTGGCGTCTGTGGTGTTATGTCTAAATGGATATTTTGAATACCGAGGGAACGGAAGAAGCGATCCCAATGATTCAACGTTGCGACAATCTGATGACTTGCATCAAAACGTGAATTGAGTTGTTGTAACTGCTTGTGTGTTGGCGTCAGTAACAATTGTACGAGTGGATGTTCTACACCAAGCGCCGTCGTCAGTGCTGAAATATTACGTTGAGCAATCCACGTCATCACATCATCCGATTGCTTGTCGCCTAATAATAAATGCACCAGTTCATAGTGACCGAGAATGACATAGTCGATGTCGTCATTTAACGTGTCACGAATATAATCGTAGAACGTTGTAAAAGCTTGATGCATTGCTTGAATCGTCGGCTGATAACATTCAAGACCGAGTTGTGTCTGGACCTTTTGATGTCGTACGATAGGCCCTGAGTAGGCGACCGACTGATGTTGACGGTCATACTGCTGATAATAGCGTACGAGCTGATCTGTAAAGTCATTACGTAACGCAAACAGCTTCTCATGATCTTGCCACACACTCCGTTCTTGCATTTGTTTCAAATCATCTGATGTCAGCGTCTCCCAATTCAACGTTTCAATAAATGACGTGTCAATCAATTGAAAGCCACGTTGCGCTGCCAAACGCAAAAATGAAACTTCCGCTAACTTCGACGTAATCAAAGCATTCTCCATGTTGTTAACCTCGCTTTCACTCTCTACCAAACTAAAGTGTTTTTATAATATGGTTATCGTAGCATATACAAATTAGCATTTCAACAGAATAATCAGAAAAATATTATAATTCAGTTTGTAAGGGGTTACGATGAAAAATAAAATGATATGAAATGCCGAACACTCAATCAATCGGTTTTTATGACACACAATGTTATAATTAACTTAACAAACATAGAGATAGGAGCAGGATAACATGAACTACGAAAAATATATTGACCATACATTATTAAAACCAGAATCAACACGTGCACAAATTGACAAGATTATTGAAGAAGCGAAGGAATATCACTTCAAGTCTGTATGTGTGAATCCAACACATGTGGCATACGCAGCAGAAAAGTTAGCGGACTCTGACGTATTAGTATGTACCGTTATCGGATTCCCATTAGGTGCATCAACATCAGAAGTGAAAGCATTTGAAACGAAAGATGCGATTGCGAAAGGTGCAGATGAAATCGACATGGTGATTAACATCGGCGCATTAAAAGACGGTCGTTATGATGACGTACAAGCAGACATCGCAGCGGTTGTAGAAGCATCAGGCGATAAAA